>JAVEXI010000002.1:0-72821 GCA_034004165.1 Gudongella sp.
GCGTCATTGAGATCGTCCTTGTGATATTTTGCTATCAGAGCAGCTATAACCTCTGTGTCGAGATCAGTCTGAAATATTGAGCCCTGATCTTCCATAGCTTCTCTTATCTTCATAAAGTTTACTATACTACCATCTAAAGCAATAGCCAGCGCTCCTCTCTTGTAACCTATTACAAGAGGCTGTGCATTAACTTTGTTCTTTGCTTCAAAGTGCGCAGCATACCTGACATGACCTATGGCTATATTCCCTCGCATCCTCATAAGAGTCTCTTTTGAAATCACATCATTTACAAGACCTAAGTCTTTTACGTAGTCGATATACCCATTGTTGTTTACTGCCATACCTGAGCTGACTTCCCCTCTGTGCTGAAGTGCATAAAGGCCATAGTATATGATTGGAGATACGTGTTCTTTCTCTCCACTAAAAATCCCTGCTATACCGCTCAATGGTATTCCTCCCTATCTCTGATTCAACTCTTTATCAGCATTTATAGTGTCTTCTGCCATTTTTACCTTATATTCTTTAAACTTCTCTCTTAGTTCCGGATACTTCACAGAAAGAATCTGCACAGCTAGAAGTCCTCCATTTTCTGCTCCATCAATTGCAACTGTCGCAACCGGTACGCCTTTTGGCATCTGTACTACGGAAAGAAGAGAATCTAGCCCGTCTATAGTCGACGATTTCGCTGGTATCCCAATCACTGGAAGGGGGCTAATTCCAGCCAGAACTCCTGCAAGGTGTGCTGCTTTTCCTGCAATAGCGACTATTACCTCAGTCCCTAAAGACTCTGCATTTTCTGCGTATTCTTTAGCTATGTGCGGAGTTCGGTGTGCAGAGATGACTCTAAGCTCAGTTTCAACGCCAAATCCTTCCAACACTGCTATTACTTTGTCGCCTAAGGGTTTATCTGAAATGCTCCCCATTACAACACTAACTTTCATATACTCTCCTCCTAATCGAAATACCTAACTCCTGAGACAAATATCTTTGCAAAGCCTCTGATATCTACGTTTTTATAGATGTCTTTTCCCATGCGGTCAATCGAAGATACAGTGCCTAAAATTCTACCATCAGGGCTTGTCATTGACTCAATGGCCAGATGTGATCCAGTTGGATTGTATTCTCCATCTCCTGTTGGCCTGTCATCCATAAAGAACTGTGTGGCTATCTGACCTCTTCCTATGAGGGTCTGCCCATTTCTGCCAAGCATTACTCTTCCTTCTCTTGTAGCTACTGGCGCTGTGTAAATATCACCAAGCTTCATTTCGCTAAACCAAGGAGAAAGGTTTGAGACTACTTTAATATTTGCCATCTTTGAAGTGAATTCGCCCATTCTGTTAAAAGAAATCACTGTGGATTCTGAAGTTCTCTCACTAATTTCTCCATTTTCGATTAAACCCAGATTCATCAGACTGTTAAATCCAGTGCCAGTCCCAAGTATTAAACCGTCCTTTTCATTGAGAAGTGTGTTTAGAGATTCGGATACGTATTCGTCTCTAAATAGTAGACTAAGGAATCTGCCAGCTGCTTCCGGTTCATTTCCAAGAAGGAATCCGTGTGCAAGCCCTAAAATCTGGCATTCTCTTATTTTTTCGGCCATTTCTTTTACTGACTCTCTCAACACATTTCTATTAAAACTCTTGAGTACGAAAGTTTCTACCTCTGCACCAGCGTTTCTGAAAGCTGATTCCATGTCGTATTCGCCGTGTGTTCCAGTAAAAACTGGTATTAATACTCTTGGTTTTGCAATTTTCGCACGAGGACTCTTACTAATTCCCCTACTATAAATCATCTCTTGAAGAAATGGTTCTCCCTCATCTTTGAATGGAAATACTTTCTTAAGGGGTTCAGTGTATCTGTACTGAGTTTCAAGCAGAGTAATTTTATCCCCTGCAACTTCGATTACACCTTCCAATTGCGTATATCCTACTACTGTCCATCCCATCTGTTTAGCTATATCCAAAGCTGATTCATCTAATTCCAGTATCATATCTCCAATTAATGGCAGATATAAATCATCTGAATAGTTTTCAAACACGAATCCTAATCTGTTACCAACTGCCATCTCTGCAACTGCACCAGCAATTCCACCAATTTTTATCGCTGAAGCTGATAGTACCTGATTGGAATCAGCCAACTCTTTTATCTTTGTATAGTGTCTTTTGAGCTCTTCTATATCTATAAGGAAATTTTCATCTCTTTTCAATTTTACGCTGACAACTGTAGAGCCAGATTTTTTAAATTCTCTGGATACTAGATTATCTATGTTGTCCGCAGCAACTGCAAAACTGAACAATGACGGCGGTACATTTATCTCCTCAAAGCTTCCACTCATGCTGTCTTTGCCTCCAATTGAAGGTATGTCCAGTTCTCTTTGAACTTTAAAAGCACCCAGCAGAGAAGTAAAAGGTTTCGCCCATTTTACAGGATCATCCCCAAGTCTCTCATAGAATTCCTGGAACGAAAGCCTGGCTTTCCTAAAATCTCCACCCATTGCAGTCATCTTTGCAAGAGATTCTATAACAGCATAATATCCACCATGGAATGTGCTCCAGTTTGCCATCTCAGGATCATAACCGCAGGTCATTATGGAACAGGTAGTTGTATTTCCGTTAAGAACGGGTATTTTCGCTGCCATTCCCTCCTGAGGAGTTATCTGATAAGATCCTCCTAATTGGATGAATACAGATCCTGAACCTACTGTATTATCAAATCTTTCGACAAGTCCTTTTTGCGAGCAAGTATTCAGTTGAGAAATGTTGTTAAGAAAATCTTCTTTTGCTTTACTCCCCTTTATCCACTCAGGCAGTCTTGATATATATGGAGTGCCTTCTGGATCAATTACTCTTACACGACTTTTCTTTCTTATGCCGTTTGTTTCTATGAAGTCTCTGTCTATATCTATAATAGTTTTGCCTTTCCATACCATCTGAACTCTGTCGTTGTCGGTGACCTCTGCAATTACAGCGGCTTCCAGGTCTTCCTCGTTACAAAGTCTTTGAAACTCATTCAGGTTCTCTTTGTCGATTACAATCGCCATTCTCTCCTGAGATTCTGAAAGAGCTATTTCACCCCCATCTAAGCCTGGGTACTTTAAGGGTACTTTATCAAGGTCAATATACAGCCCATCAGCCAGTTCACCTACCGCGACAGCAACTCCACCTGCTCCAAAGTCATTGCATTTTTTTATTAGTTTTGTAGCATTGGGGTTTCTGAAAAGCCTTACAATCTTTCTTTCAAGAGGTGGATTGCCTTTCTGTACTTCAGCACCTGCTGTCTCCAGAGCATCGCTTTTCTGTACAACAGATGAACCTACCGCGGCACCTAACCCATCTCTGCCAGTTTCTCCCCCAACAAGGAGTATTAAGTCTGAAGGCTCAGATTCACCCCTCAAAACCCAGTCCTTAGGAACCGCAGCAACCAGAGCTCCCAGTTCCAACCTCTTTGCCATAAAACCGTCATCATAGAATTCTCTTACGTATCCGGCTGCACTTCCAATCTGATAGCCGTAAGAGCTGTGCCCTTCCATGGCAGTCCTCGTAATTTTTCTTTGTGGAAGCTTGCCCTTTCTGGTCTCTTCGTAACTCCTTCTGGGGTCAGCAGCTCCCGTAATCCTCATAGCCTGATACACAAAACTTCTCCCTGAAAGTGGATCTCTTATACCACCACCAAGACATGTGGAAGCTCCCCCAAAGGGCTCTATCTCTGTTGGGTGATTGTGAGTTTCATTTTTAAACATCAGCAGCCATCTTTCTGTTCTGCCTTCGATGTCTACGTCTATTTCTATACTTGCAGCATTTATTTCGTCAGATACCTCTTTGTCGTTAAGAAGTCCCTTCTTTGAAATTTCTCTCATATTAATAGTGGCTAAATCCATCAGAGACATTACTTTCTTGCCACCGTGAGAGTACTCTCTGGATTCAACGTAACTATCATATGCTTCCTGAAACATTTGTTGATATTTTACAGCACTTATCTCAACTTCTGTAAGTTCCGTCATAAAAGTCGTATGCCTGCAATGATCTGACCAATAGGTATCAAGCATTTTAAGCTCTGCAACCGTCGGATTTCTGTCTTTAGTTTTAAAGTAGTCTCTGCAGTGTGTAATATCATCCAAATCCATTGCAAAACCATATTCTGCTCGTATTTTCATTAAACCATTTTCATCAGCTTCTATAAATCCATCAACTAGTGAAACTGTATCTTTTGCATCCTCTTCTTCCTGCCCTTGGAAGTAATCAATAGGTATTTCTCTGGCTTCGATAGGGTTGATGTAGTAATTTTTAATCAATTCAAAATCTTCTTCGCTGCTGCCAATAATCCTTACAAGTCTAGAGGTTTTTACTGACACTGTTTCAAATCCCATATATTCTCTAATTATTGTCTGTGCGGAGTCCTGTCTTTGATCAAACTGCCCATTGTGGTACTCAACTCTGAAGACCTTTTCGCCTTCAATAAGTTCTAAAGCAGATACAGGCTCTAAATCCATTGCTGGATCATAGAGCAATTTTTCTATTATCTCTTTAGCTTCATTTTCTGAAGTTCCAATTAGGTCGTACATTGTTGCTATTGAAATCTCATCAATAGTTTCTGTCTTTAGATATTCCTTTGCCTCTTTCATTAATTTTGATCCTTCTATATTGTGTTGAGGCTTCTTTTCAATTATGACTCTGTAGTGTTCCATGGCTTCCTCCTTTGAATATGCAAAAGCCCAGACGGGCAGGTTTAATAGCGAAACCTACCCGCCTGGGCTTTTATCCCTTCGGTGTAATACATTTAATGTATCTGTGCCGCTTGGACCAGCAGAGAAGCTCTCTCGGAACCCTAGGCACACTTCCGCTCATAGACAAATTTTTACGGTCATTTTATGAACATAATTATCTGCTGAGCATCAGTTGTTCAAGTTTGAGTGGTTCGATGTATTCATCTCCCATATATGCCCTCATGTTTCCTCCTGAAACTTCGTCAATGAGTGCGATGTGAGAATCATCTCCAACTCTTCCAAATTCAAATTTTATGTCGTAGAGTTCAAGTCCCTTCTTTGCCAGTTCATCTCTGACAATGGCACCGACTTCTCTTGTAAGATCTGTAAGTATCCCATATTCTTCTTTACTCATTATACCCAGAATTTCCAGGCCTTCGTCAGTAATTAGTGGATCATTTCTGTCATCATCTTTAAGAGTTACTTCAACGTAAGCATCTAATCTTTGCCCTTCGCTTACGTATTTCCCATATCTCCTGAGAAAACTTCCAACTGCTCTGTATCGCAATATTACTTCTACACCTTCGCCAAAAAATTCTGCTGGGAGAACTGTCATAGTGTTGTTGTCTATATCTGCCGATACAAAATGCGTAGGAATTCCTCTCTCGTTGAACTTCTTGAAGAAGAACTCAGTCAGTTTCAGCCCGGCTTTTCCTACTCCTTCAATGCTCAAGCCAACGGTGTTTGCACCTGGGTCAAAAACTCCATCTGTGCCAGTGACATCGTCTTTAAACTTGAGGAGAAAATTTCCATCTTCAAGCTTGTAGACATCCTTTGTCTTGCCAGTATATACGAGTTCCATTTTATCCTCCCTTTACATAAATGCAAACTTCAATATAAACAGTAAAGCAAGAACCCACATTATTTTAGATATTTCTTTTGTTCTTCCAGCTAGAGCTTTCAGAACAACGTATGAAACCATCCCAAATACGATACCATCAGCGATGCTATAAGCAAAAGGCATCATTACAATCGTAAGGAATGCAGGTATTGCTTCTGTATAATCTTCAAAGTCAATTTTTTTGATAGGGCTCATCATAAAGAGTCCTACTATTACAAGCGCTGGTGCTGTTGCAGCAGACGGTATCATTGTAAATAATGGTGCAAAGAATAGTGCCAGAGCGAACATACCCGCTGTAGTAAGGGATGTAAGTCCTGTTCTTCCGCCAACTGCTACTCCGGAAGCACTCTCAACATATGTGGTAACTGTACTTGTACCAAGACATGCTCCAACTACTGTACCAACAGCGTCTGCCATCAGCGCTGCCCCAACTTTTGGAAGTTTACCATCTTCATCAAGCATATTTGCCTTTGAAGAAACTCCAGCTAGAGTTCCAACTGTATCAAATATATCTACAAAGAGAAAAGTGAATACTATTACAAGCATTTCCATTGAAAATATTTCGTTAAAACCAACAAATTTGAAAGCTACATCTTTAACTGATGGTGGAAGACTTAGCAATGTAAATCCTTCAGGTACGACAGTCACGCCAAGTGGCAGACCAATTATTGTAGATGCCAGTATACCTATTAAAATGGCTCCATTAACTTTTTTTGCCAACAAAATTCCAGTGATAATTATCCCTATAATTGCAACAAGTGCAGGTCCTGAAGAAAGGCTGCCAAGTGCTAAAACAGTGCCATCCCCATTGACGACGATTCCAGCTCCGTTAAGTCCAAGTAATGCAATGAAAAGACCTATACCAACAGAAACTGCATGCTTAAGACCTATTGGAATTGAATCAAATATTGCCTCACGAGCTTTTACTGCTGATAACAAAATAAATATGATACCTTCGATAAGTACTGCAGTAAGTGCAAATTCCCAGCTCTTTGCATAAGGTCCAAGTACAACTGTAAATGCAAAGAATGCATTTAGTCCCATACCAGGAGCCAGAGCAAATGGATAATTTGCCATAATAGCCATGAGAAGCGTTGCAACAAGTGCAGATACAACTGTCGCGGTGAAAATTCCACCTGCATCCATACCAGTAGCTGACAAAATAATTGGGTTTACGGCAAGTATGTATGCCATAGTCATAAATGTTGTGATTCCACCGAGAACCTCAGTTCTGACGTTGGTGTTGTGCTCCTTCAGTTTAAAGAAACTCTCCACGTAATAATCCTCCTCTAATTTGTATTATGTAAAAAAATATAGCCCAGGTGGGTAGGTCCAGCGAAACCTACCCGCCTGGGCTTTTATCCCTCCGGTGTAGTGCACTTATGCACCTGTACCGCTCGGACCAGCCGGACAGCCGTCCGCGGAACCCTAGGTACACTTTCGCTCATTTATAGGTGATTTTTGATCACGTCATGAGCCATATTCTCTTCACATTTTGAGTGTAGCAATAAACCAAAGTAAAGTCAACTTGAATTTGTTTTAAACTTATTCTCTTAACATTTTATATGATTTGGGTTCGTAATTCATTGCTCGCATTGCATTGAGTACGGCAATTAATGCTACCCCAACGTCTGCAAATACTGCTTCCCACATGGTTGCAACTCCCCCTGCTCCTAGGATTAACACTATACCTTTTACAGCAAGTGCAAATCCAATGTTCTGCCAGACGATACTTCTCGTCTTTCTCGCAATCCTAATTGCGTCTGGAAGCTTAGACAAATCATCAGTCATCAGCACTACATCAGCCGCTTCAATGGCAGCATCAGAGCCCATAGCTCCCATTGCAATTCCAATATCTGCTTTGGCAAGCACCGGTGCATCATTAATTCCATCTCCAACAAAGATGAGTTTCTTGCCAGACTGCATTCCTGTTTCTATCTCTTCTACAATCTTAACTTTATCTTGTGGCAGCAATTCACTGTAGAATTCATCAATTCCAAGTCTTTCTGCCACAGCTTCTGCAACATTTCTGTTATCGCCAGTCAGCATAGTTATTTTCTTTACGCCAAGCTTTTTTAGCTCAGCGATGGCAGAGCTTGCATTGTCTTTGATTTTGTCCTCTATTCCGATAAATCCCTCGTACACTCCGTCAACTGCTATATTCACGATAGTACCAGTGTGATTATTCTCTTCTTTTAATATTCCTCTTTCATTAAATAGAGTATCGTTACCTACGAGAATATGCTTGCCTCTCAATACAGTTGAAATTCCTCTTCCTGCGTGTTCTTCGTGTTTTTCTAGTAATTCTCCGTCTAAAGGCTTACCATAAGCTTTTACAATTGACTGTGCAATAGGGTGTGTAGAATGACTTTCTGCATAAGCTGCTATTTCCAGCAACTCGTCGTCGCTTAGTCTTCCCATAGTTTTGATCCTGGAAACTTCAAAAACTCCCTCTGTCAGGGTACCTGTCTTATCGAGAACAATTGTATCTGCTGAATTCAATGCTTCCAGATAATTGCCGCCTTTTACAAGTATTCCGTGCCTGGAAGCTCCTCCAACTCCTCCAAAGAATCCCAAAGGAATAGAAATAACGAGGGCACATGGGCATGAAATTACAAGAAATATCAATGCTCTGTAGAGCCAATCAGAAAAAGTTTCTCCTGAAAGAATTATAGGAGGTATTACAGCTAAAGCTAGTGCTGTAAATACCACTGCAGGTGTGTAGTATCTGGCAAATCTTGTTATGAAATTTTCAGTAGGAGCTTTTCTGGCAGAAGCCTCTTCTACCAATTCTAAAATCCTGGTTACAGTAGACTCGCTATATATTTTTGAAACTCTTATCTTTAATAATCCACTAATATTTACAAAACCACTCAACACCTCATTATCAACCACAACTTCCCTAGGCACAGACTCACCTGTCAGAGCAGATGTATCCACTGAAGAATAGCCATCCAACACTATCCCGTCCACTGGAACTCTCTCTCCAGGTTTTACTAGTATTTCATCTCCAACTTCAAGAGATTCAGGAGATACTTTAACACTACCTGTTCCATCTATCAAATTGGCATAATCAGGTCTTATATTCATAAGACTTGCAATTGATTTTCTGGATCTGTTGACAGCCATGTTCTGAAAGTACTCTCCTGTCTGGTAAAACAGCATTACCGCGACACCCTCAGGGTATTCACCAATGGCAAAAGCTCCTATAGTTGCTATGGTCATAAGAAAGTTCTCGTCGAAGATTTGTCCTCTAGTGATATTCCTGGCAGCGCGAAGCACTACTTCGCCTCCAGCAAATATATATGCTATGAGAAATAGCAACAATCGGGGTATTCCAACTACCGGAAATATCAAGCCTATGACAAAAAGTACAGCCCCTATTGCTACATGTCTCATTTCCTTTGAGCTTCTGCTATGGTCATGCCCATGGTCATGATCATGATCGTGACCATGATTATGACTGTGGTCATGCCCTGCTTCGGGGTGTATATCCTTATTCTTCTCTTTATCTCTTTGAGAAACATGAACATGTGGTTCAAAAAAATTAACAATTTCTACAGCTTTCAATCCAATCTTGTCAGCATCACTGCCAGTTTCAATAAAAATCTTTAAAGTTTTTTGTATAAAATTAAGAGAAACCCCAGTGACTCCTTCAAGTGTCTTGATCTTATCTTCTATCCTAGAAGCACAACCTGCTCAGTCCATGCCCTCTAAATAGTATTCTCTAACTGTCATGTCGCTTCCTCCCTTAATTATAATTATGTCTAATATGTTCTATCCCTTGATCCAGAATATTCTTAACGTGATCATCATCAAGAGAATAATAAACTTCTCTGCCTTCTTTTCGATATTTGACAAAACCTGACTGCTTAAGTACTCTGAGCTGGTGCGATATAGCTGATTGACTCATTTCAAGAATTTCAGCAATATCGTATACACAAAGTTCTGATTCAAAGAGTGCGAGCAGAATCTTTAACCTGGTCTTATCTCCGATAACCTTGAAGAAGTCAGCCACTTTATATGCAAATTCGTCAGTTAGCATCTTTGGTTTTACCATTTTTTCAATATCGATTTTCAATACAAACCCTCCTTTATATGAATCATTGCTCATATATTCATGTATATTATACCCTTTGCTATATCCAATTGCAACTGAATTTTTGTTTCAAAATTTTCTAGAGCCAATAAAACTTAATGTAACCTGATTGTCACACAAATAGATGCACTCTGTTATATAATTTATCTACGAAAGGAGTATCGGCTATGAATCAATACCATCGGACAATTCTTTCTGTATTACTCGCATCAGGATTGTTGCTTTCTGGTTGTGCTGCTCCAATGAAGAGCATGTCTGAAGAAATGAGCATCACAGCAACTGCATCTGATTCCTTTGAGGGTGAGTATGGACAAGCAGAAAATGAGTCTGACTATATTAAGAAAGAAATAGAGAAACATATTTTGTTAATTAATCCAAAAGCAAAGGTGGAAAGAGGACATTATGCCATTGGAGATCTGGATGGAGATGGATTCCCTGAGCTGGCATTATTTATAGAGCGCGACCCTGCAGACACTTCGGATGAGGGAGCACTTGAAATATATAGATTTGTCAATCAGAAGGCTAATCTCATTGACAAAATTTCTATGAATTACGACAATACTAATTATTCTATGAAAATTGGAAGGATTTCAGAAGACCAAAATGGACTTCTTATGAGTAACCAGGTAGGAGCGGAAGCAGGTATAACCTACGGATTTATATTACAGGACGAAAAACTCATTAGTATATTAAATCCTAAAAAGATTAATCTCATATCAGTAACAGCCAATAACAGTATTGACGACATTAATGGAGATGGAATTCTAGACTTTAGCATTTATTCTATTGACCCAGAAACGCCTTTAGATGACACAAAGTCCGCTGACAGAATCCTTCTGTGGTATGATTGGGACGGGAATGACGGTGCAAACATAATTGAACCAGACTGGAAGTTTAAAAGCTCAGCAAATTTCACTTTAAGATCTAGTATGATAGAAGATCAACCTCAAGAAATACCAATCCCTGGTTCTTATGAGTTTCTAACTGTTTTTGTTGAGTATGCAGAAAACCATTCGAAAGAAGATCTGTCAAATCTGATGCTTTCTCATACAGAAGAACTTGAAAGCAATTCAAAATACCGGAGTCTTGATATATCTGCTCTTGTTAATAAGCGAATGTCGCAATCTACAACTGAGGAACTATTAATATTGAATAAAGTTTCCAAAGAACAGCTTAACAATATTGATTATATTTCGAAATTTGCTGTGGCTTCTTCGGATGCTGATTTGAAAACTTTACTTCTTAAAAACCTCAATTTGGGTTATTTATTGACATTACGTGGAGACCGGTTGGAATACAAGACGGATTATAGTAGAATACTAAGCCAATATGGACAGTACCTTACTAATGAATTGAAGGCTTATTATAAAATAATCTCTAAAGAATCACAGGCCCCGCATCTTATCGATGGCAGACTGCAGATTAAAAAGACTGATTTAGCACTCAGATTATCTGAGATTGAGAAGTTCAGGCTAACATTTAGTTATTCAAATAAACTGGTGGAAGTGCTGGATTTATATGAGATGTATATGATCTCTATGCTATTTAACAACTACGAGGGTTATGCATTAGATCCAGACTCAGGAGAACCAACAGAGGGACACGTAGAAGAAATACTAAGTATCTCTGAGGCTTATCCGAACTCATATTTTGCAGATGTAATCTCAAAATTAACTGAGTTACTTGAAAAATCTACAAATAAAAACCTATCTGATGAAGACAGACAGGTTATCCTAAAAATGATACCATAAATGCCTGAGCATAGTGCCCAGGCATTTACTTTATTGAAATTGTTCTCTTAAAGGTAACTCCATTTCGTTCCTATATTCTTTGTAAAGATTAGCAAGGGTAGCTTCGTGATAAGGCCTTACAAATAGTCCCCCGAGACCAAATAAGAGTCCTCCTAGTAAATACCATCCAATAAATGATACGTCTAACTCGAAAATCTTACCCTTTTGCCCACTTGTCATACTTGCACTAATCGTCTTTGCTTCATCGAATGACATTTGTGGCTCTTCTGCCAATATATACGGCACCATACAGTACTCATAGTATTTAATAATTCCTGGAACTATTAAAAGGAGACCCCACAATGCTATGAAGAGGTCCATCAAAAACATGTTAAATGCAATCGATGGCCATTCTCCCTTCTTAAAAGTACTAAATAGTGTGCTGATCTCAGGTTCTTCATACACATCTGAAATGAAAAATCTCTTTGCTCCGACTTCCATTGCATTGGTAACGATTATTTTAAATAATATTATACCAATGATAAATAGGAAGAATACTGAACCAACAACAGCAACTTGGAAAGGATTTATATCAATTAATTTAAATACTTTTGTGGTCCAGTCACTTAGATTAAAACTTAAATAATACTCCGACTGCCCAAATCCAGGTGAAAAATAATTGTTGTTCGTACTGACTTCAGCTTTCGCTCCAGCCATCAGAGCCACTATAAACGTAACTGCAAAAGCTTTCCAGTAGTATTTCTTTAAGTACGCTTTTGCTTTTGTCTTTAGCTCTACTCTACTCCACATATAAACACCTCCTGAAAACATTGTAGCATTATTAGCAATCTATGGCTACAATTTCAGGAAATAATTTACAGCATCAGAGCCCAGTTTGAAAACTGTTCTTCCATTTGTTCAACTGCTTTTGCTTCTACAGTTGCATTTTGCTCCCTGGCTACCGAAAGCATTAATTTTATTCTATTTTCCTGATTTACCTTCGTAGCTCCAGGGTCGTAGTCTATTGGTACAATATTCGCTTCAGGATAAAGCGCTTTGATATTTGCAATGACGCCTTTTCCTACTATGTGATTTGGAAGACAGCCAAATGGTTGTGCAACCACAATATTATTGTATCCACTCTTTATAAGCTCGACCATCTCAGCTGGAAGTAGCCATCCTTCGCCCATTTTACAGCCAAGTCCTATGATATTGTCCACCATACCCTTAAGGTGCTGAAAAGGAGAAGGAGCGGTAAAACTGCTAAATCTTTTAACAGCATCTATTGCCATGCCTTCTATGTTACCAAGGTATTCATTAATTTTTTTATTAATTAAAGACTTTAAGTATGAGCCTCCATAAAGTTGATAGTCTATAACTCCATTTTCCAGTGAATACATTATAAATCCAAGCAGACCAGGCATCATTATCTCACAGCCTTCTGATAGCAGAAAATCCTCGAGGTTGTTGTTGCCAAGGCTTGCAAATTTTACATAAATCTCGCCAACAATTCCAACTTTAGTCTTTTCTTCATTCGTTCTTTCAACTCTGTCAAAACTTTCAACTATTTCCTTTAAATTTCGCTTCAAATCTACCTGTTTGATTCCTCTTCGGTGATCCATCTGGTCGGCTAGATCTGTTACCCATCTGTCCACAAGAGCTTCTGCTTCTCCAGCGTTAACCTCATAAGGTTTAACCTGGTTTCTTAATAACATCAATAAGTCTCCGTACACCAGAATAACAGCTGACTGTCTGAGCATGCTAAGGCTGATTTTAAACCCACTATTTTTTTCTATACCACCTGAGTTTAGCGATATTACAGGGACGTGGCCATAGCCTGATTTAATAAGAGCTTTTCTCAATAGGTGTATGTAATTTGAAGCTCTACACCCTCCACCTGTCTGTGTTATCATCAGAGCTACTTTATTGAGGTCGTATTTTCCTGAGTCTAAGGCATCAATCATCTGCCCTATGACGAGTAGGGCTGGATAGCACGTGTCATTATGAACATTTTTAAGTCCTGCATCTACAACTGCATTACCCTGGTTTTTCAAAACTTCTAGATTATATCCAAAGTTTCTAAATACCTTTTCTAAAAGTGCAAAGTGGATTGAAGTCATGTCGGGACATATTATGGTGTAGTCTTTCATATCCTTAGTAAATTCAACTCTCTTTACTCTGTTACTGCTCATCTTATACCTCCTTAAGACCTCTGCCCCAGTGCAGCCAGTAAACTCCTAATTCGTATCTTTACAGCTCCCAGATTGGTAATTTCGTCAATCTTAAGCTGAGTATATATCTTTCCATTATCTTCAAGTATAGCCTTAACTTCATCTGAAGTAATCGCATCCAGTCCACATCCGAACGATACCAGTTGTACCATTTGAAGTCCAGGCATATTAGCAACGGCTTTAGCCGCTGAATATAATCTGGCATGATAAGTCCACTGATTGAGTATATCAGTAGGTATTTTACCCCCTAGATGACTTACTGAATCCTCCGAGAGAACCACAACATCAAATTCTGAAATCAGCTTCGCAATTCCATGGTTTATCTCAGGATCAATGTGATATGGTCTTCCTGCCAGAACAATAGAAAGCATTCCCTTTTCTTTTGCTATTTCCAGCAGCTCCTCACCTTTTCTACGAATCTTCTTCATGTATTCCTTATATTCGATAATACCTCTGTCTATAGCAAGTTTAACCTCGTTCTGCTTAAGATCTCTGTTCCATTCCTTCAATATATCATAAAGATTCTTTGCAAGTATTTTCTTGTTATTGAGCCCAAGGTAATCGTAAATAAATCTAGTCTCTTGCACGCGTTCTAAATTTGCAGCAATTACCTCAGGATAGTATGCTACAACTGGGCAATTATAATGATTATCTCCTGCTTTCTCATCCAAGTTATAAGTAAGACAAGGATAGAAGATTGCATCCACATTCTCATCAAGAAGATATTCCATATGCCCGTGAACAAGTTTAGCTGGGAAACAGACTGTATCTGATGGGATTGTATGCTGTCCTCTGATGTATAGATCTCTGGTCGAAAAGGGCGAAGTAATTACTTCGAAATCTAAGAGCGAGAATACAGTGTGCCAAAATGGCAAGAGCTCAAACATATTCAAAGCCATTGGAATCCCAATTTTCCCTCTTTTCCCTTTTATAGGAATATACTCTTTAAGCAAATCAAGCTTGTATTCAAAGATATCAAATCTCTCTGTTGCTAGTTTCTTTCTAATAGGTCTTTCACATCTATTACCACCGATAAACTTTCGGTTGTCGCCAAATGTATTTACAGTAAGTCTACAACTGTTTTCACAAAGTCCGCAGATTACAATTTTGACTTTGTGCTCGAAATTTTCCAATGACTCTTTACTTAATATTGTTGAAGGTGTCGTTTGACCAGCATCCTTTGAGTAAAGAGCTGCTCCGTAAGCTCCCATAAGACCAGCTATATTGGGTCTAATTACCTTGTGCCCAAGCTCATCTTCAAATGCCTTTAATACAGTGTCATTGTAAAAAGTGCCCCCTTGAACTACGATGTTTTCTCCCAGTTCCTTTCCTGAAGATGTCCTAATTACTTTGTATAGAGCATTCTTGATTACACTAATAGACAAGCCTGCTGATATATCAGCTATTGTAGCTCCATCTTTTTGTGCCTGTTTTACAGATGAATTCATAAATACTGTACATCTAGAGCCCAGGTCGACAGGTTTTTTAGATTCAATCCCAAGTTTTGCAAAATCATTTATATCGTAGCTCAGGGCTTCAGCAAAAGTCTGAAGGAAAGAACCACAGCCTGAAGAACAAGCTTCATTTAAAAATATACTGTCGATTACACCGTCTTTTATCTTAAAGCATTTTATATCCTGACCACCTATGTCAATAATAAAATCTACATCAGGTTTATATTTTTTAGCTGCTGTGTAATGAGCGATAGTCTCAACTACACCATAGTCAAGTTGAAATGCGTTCTTCATAAGTTCTTCACCATAGCCTGTAACGGCTGATGATGCTATCTCTATCCATGGATAAGTACTGTAGAATCCCAATAAGAATTCCTTGATTATGGGTACTGGATTACCCTGGTTTGTCATATATACAGATTTTAATATCGTGTCGTCCTCTGCCATTATAACCGCTTTCACAGTGGTTGAGCCTGCATCTATACCCAAGTAGGCCTTACCTTTGTATTGTGCAGGGTCTGAGTAAACGACTTCTTCCTTATTGTGTCTTTCTATAAACTCATCGTATTCTTCAGATGTTTCAAATAATTTCTTAAGGCCATCAAAATTGCCTTCATCTTCATCGGTGGAGAGTCTTTCTATCAGTTCTGCAACATTTATATGCTTATCTACTGGGTTATATGCTGCTCCCATGGCTACATAATAAAGTGAATTCTCAGGGCATATCCCCATGACTTCTAAAGTATTGTCGAAGCTTTCTCTTAGCTGTGAAAAGAATGTAAGCGGTCCACCAAGATAAACTATTTTCCCTTTTATTGGCCTACCTTGGGCAAGTCCCCCTATCGTCTGATTTACTACAGCCTGAAATATGCTTTGGGACATATCGCTCTTACTGGCACCTTGGTTTAAAAGTGGTTGTATATCTGATTTAGCGAAAACTCCGCACCTTGAGGCTATTGTATAAGTTTTATCGTAACCTCTTGCAAGTTCGTTCATATCTGTAAGGCTGACACCCATAAGTGTTGCCATTTGGTCGATAAAAGCACCAGTTCCACCTGCACAAGAGCCATTCATCCTAACTTCCATTCCGTTTGTGAGGAATAGTATCTTTGCATCTTCACCGCCGAGCTCTATTACAACGTCGGCTCCATCAATCCTGTTCATGACGGAAATTCTTGTGGCGTATACCTCTTGAATAAATGGAATGTCAAATTTTTGCGCAAGCCCCATTCCCGCTGACCCCGATATTGACAGCGGTGCTTCACTTAATTCAGGAAATTTTTCAGAGATGTCTTTGAGCAGTAAAATTGTCTTTTCCCTGATCTGTGAAAAATGTCTTTCATAAGAATGAAATACAAGATTATCCTCAGAATCCAATACTACGCACTTTAGTGTCGTTGAACCTACATCCAGACCAATTCTCATTTTTATCACCCAATTAAATAATTATATCTATATCTTACATCAAATATTCAAAGTTGTATATATGACAGACTGCACATTACAAAAAGAGCGGGCAATATGCCCGCACTTTTGTCAAGTTGTCTTTATCCCCTTTGATAGTTTGGAGATTCTTTTGTAATTGTTATATCGTGTGGGTGGTTTTCTACCAGTGAAGCAGAAGTTATCTTTATCATTCTGGCTTTTTCCTGAAGCTCAGAAATGTCTTTTGCTCCAACATAACCCATTCCTGATTTTAATCCTCCAGTCAGCTGATAAACAACATCTCCAAGTTTTCCCTTGTAGTGTACTCTGCCTTCTACTCCTTCTGGAACGTACTTTTTAGTATTTTCCTGGAAGTACCTGTCTCTACTACCTGAATCCATCGCCCCTTCTGAGCCCATGCCTCTGTATTCCTTATATCTTCTTCCTTCGTATAAAACTTCTTCGCCTGGACTTTCTTCAGTCCCTGCAAATAGCGAACCCGCCATTACGACGTTTGCCCCAGCTACTATAGCTTTTGTAATATCTCCAGAGTACTTGATTCCACCGTCAGCAATCACTGGGACTTCATATTCTGCTGCTGCCTTTGCGCAATTCATTACGGCAGTAATCTGTGGTACCCCAATCCCAGTCACGACTCGTGTCGTACAGATAGATCCTGGTCCGATTCCAACCTTAACTGCATCGGCACCGGCCTTAATAAGGTCTGCTGTAGCTTCAGCTGTCGCTACGTTTCCTGCAATTACTTGAAGATCTGGGTAATTTATCTTTATCTCGCGTACAGCATCAATAACTCCCTTAGAGTGACCATGTGCTGTATCTACAGTGATTACATCTACTTTGCTCTTAACCAGTGCAGCAACTCTTTCCATCATGTCTGAGGTTACACCCACGGCGGCTCCTGCCATTAATCTTCCTTGTTCATCTCTTGCTGAATTTGGAAATTCTATTGATTTTTCGATGTCCTTTATAGTAATCAACCCACAAAGCTTGAAATCATCGTCGACGAGAGGAAGCTTTTCGATTTTGTATTGTTTCATTATTTCAAGGGCACCGTCCATGTCTATGTCCATGGAAGCAGTTTTTAAATTTTCTTTTGTCATTACTTCATCAATTTTTCTGCTGGTATCCTTTTCAAACCTTATGTCTCTATTGGTTAGTATACCTACAAGTACATTTGCCTCATCTACAATAGGAACTCCTGATATCCTATATCTCTCCATAAGCTCAAGAGCATCGGCTATTATGTGGTCTCTTGACAGATAAAAAGGATCAGTGATAATTCCGTGTTCAGATCTTTTGACTCTGTCGACTTCCAGAGCTTGTCTCTCTATAGACATATTCTTATGAATTATACCTATTCCGCCTTCTCTAGCCATAGCTATTGCCATTCTGGACTCTGTTACTGTATCCATTCCTGCACTCATAAGAGGTATATTTAGCTTAATTTTTTTAGTCAAAAACGTGCTTATATTTACATTCCTCGGCAATACTTCTGATTTCCCAGGTAAAATCAGCACGTCGTCAAAAGTCAATCCTTCTCCAACAAACTCCAAATTTAACTCCCCCTTTAGGTTTCCAGTTCAACGATATTTTCTTAATAATGTAACAAACATGAGGTTCTATGTCAAGTAAAGTTTGTTGCAAAAAAGCAAGAGGGTTCAATCGCTTTTAGCTATTGAACCCAAAGATTATGTACTATCTGCCTGAAAGCTCTTACTGGTTACTGGCTTTCGGTTTTCTGTAGCAAATGCAATCGCTTTTGGGATGTGTTATGTGATTCAGATACTTGAATAAATCGTCCAGAATTTCATTATTCAGTGAATAGCACATCCACTTCCCTTGTTTTTTGCACTTAACAAGGCCAGATCTTACTAGGATCTTCATGTGGTGAGAAATAGTTGGCTGTGTCAGGTCAAGACCTTCTAAAATGTCGCATGCACACATCTCACCGCATGAAAGCATGTCAAGTATCAGTAATCTGTTTCTGTCGCCCAGTGCTTTCAGTACTTCAACTCTTCGATCCATAAAGCCTCACACCCCTGACATTAATATTTATCTATTTATATTTATAATAAACTATTGTCCATAATTTGTCAATCTATTTGGATTGAATTGTTTTGTTTTCGCGTAAATTTTATAATTCTAGTTAAATAACCATAGATTACCTACTTTAGGCTCTATTTTTCTCTAAATATTTACAATAATATTGTTTTAATATTGACATTTAGGAATAAAAAAAAGCTCCTGTATAAATTTACAGGGCTATTCTATATTTCATGCTATTGTAATCTCTTAGATAACCTTCAAATACAAACTCCAGGTCTTTGTTGCTCATGATATCCATCGGCGAAGTAAGACCAGGATTTTTAGATGTTATTTCTATGCCGCTGTTCAAAAGTACTTCTGATACAAACTGAGAACAGAAGTAATTGTACTGGCGGCTTAGTGGATGATTGAACATCGCACTTACAACCCCAAGGAAGTTGTATCCGTATTTATTGCTTTCTCTCTTAAATCTCTCCAGTTGTTCTACCAACATATCGTGCTGCTCTTTACTTACTTTTAGTGAAAACAAAGCACAGGTAGTGTTTGGAAATCTTCGATAGGTTCCATTTACGACGTCTTCTCTGACAAAACCTGCTAAAACTGGATTATAAGGCCTAAGTCTTCCAAAACTATACAACTCGTTTAGATCTCTATCTAGCGATACAGAGACGTGAGTATATGGGTCTTTGGTATATATGTTAATGGCTCTGGAAAACATTGATCCACTATGAGAAAGAAGTATGTAAATAGTAGATTCAGAATTCATATTAGATCACCTCGAAACTTAATTAGATTTATTTTACTTCTTTCTTCAAAAGTATGCAACACTAAAGTTTGTGATTATTTTATTAAGCTTTGCTCCGTAAGAATGTTTGCCAGACCTATTGACATTTTTACAAATCGGTATACGAAAAGGCTCCGGATATCTCCGGAGCCAATGTTTCTTACATCATGCCGCCCATTCCACCCATGCCGCCCATTGCAGCCATTGGGTCTTCTTTTTCTATGTCGACTACGGCACCTTCTGTCGTCAGTACCATTGAAGCGACGCTTGAAGCATTCTGAAGTGCTGACCTGGTTACTTTTGTCGGGTCTACAATTCCTGACTTAACCATATCTACATATTCTCCAGTCATTGCGTCAAATCCAAATCCTATTTCAGCTTCTCTAACTTTTTCAACGATTATAGATCCTTCTAGACCAGCATTTATAGCGATTTGTCTCAAAGGTTCTTCCAGTGCTCTCAAAATGATTGATACCCCAGTCTTTTCGTCTCCCACTGTACTTTCAAGCAAGTGTTCAACCTTAGGAATTGTGTTAAGAAGAACTGTTCCACCTCCGGGAACGATTCCTTCTTCTACTGCAGCTCTGGTTGCTGCAAGAGCATCTTCAATTCTCAGTTTTCTTTCTTTAAGCTCTGTTTCCGTTGCAGCGCCAACTTGAATTACAGCTACGCCACCAGAAAGTTTAGCTAGTCTTTCTTGAAGTTTCTCTGAATCAAATTCTGATTCTGTGATTTCAAGTTGTGCCCTTATCTGCTTAATTCTATTCTGGATGTCTTCTTCGCTTCCTTCGCCATTTACTACAACAGTGTTTTCCTTATCAATTTTTACTTTAGCAGCTCTTCCCAGCATTTCTACTGTAGCTTCCTTAAGATCGTATCCCAACTCTTCGCTGATTACCTTTCCGCCTGTAAGGATTGCTATATCTTGAAGCATCTCTTTTCTTCTGTCTCCAAAACCTGGCGCTTTAACAGCTACACAGTTGAAAGTGCCTCTAAGTTTGTTCACAACCAGAGTTGCCATAGCTTCGCCTTCAATATCTTCAGCGATTATTACAAGAGGTTTGCTCATTTGGACAATCTGCTCAAGTATTGGCAGTATTTCCTGTATATTTGAAATCTTTTTATCTGTTATAAGAATATAAGGATTTTCGTATTCAGCTACCATTTTCTCTGTATCTGTCACCATGTAAGCTGAAACATATCCTCTGTCGAACTGCATCCCTTCGACTACATCGAGAGTAGTTCCCATGGATTTTGATTCTTCAACCGTAATTACTCCATCGTTTCCTACTTTCTCCATTGCATCAGCGATTAGTGTCCCAATTTCCTCATCTCCTGCAGAAATTGAAGCAACCTGTGCTATCGCCTCTTTTGATGCAACTGGTACAGAAGCAGCTTTTATGCTTTCAACAGCTTCTTCTACAGCTTTTCTGATACCTTTTTGTAGAATCATAGGATTTGCTCCTGCTGCAACGTTCTTCAGTCCTTCTCTTATTATAGCCTGTGCCAACAGCGTAGCAGTAGTAGTGCCGTCCCCAGCTACATCATTAGTCTTTGTGGCAACTTCTTTTACTAACTGAGCTCCCATATTTTCGTACTGATCTTCCAGTTCTATTTCTCTTGCTATAGTAACACCGTCATTAGTTATTAAAGGTGAACCAAATTTTTTCTCTAAAACAACGTTTCTTCCCTTTGGCCCTAAAGTTACTTTAACAGTATCTGCAAGGATATTAATTCCTTTTTCCATTGAACGACGGGCATCTTCCCCAAATTTTATTTCTTTAGCCATTTATTACACTCTCCCTTTTGCTTTGTTATTCTTAATTGATTTGTTATCCTTCTACTACAGCAAGGATATCCATAAGCTTAATTATTGTAAGTTCTTCGCCGTCTGCTTTAATTTCTGTTCCAGCATATTTTGAAAATATAACTTTGTCTCCAACTTTAACCTGCTCTTTCTTCTTTTCATCGTTAAGAATTTCGTCACCTATTGCAACTATTTCTGCCATTACTGGCTGTTCTTTAGCTGTTGAAGGCAGTACTATGCCACTTTTTGTCTTTTCTTCAGCTTCAACCTTTTTAATTATTATTCTGTCTCCTAAAGGTCTAAGATTCATTGATATTCCTCCTTGTATATTGTGCTTTAATATTGTTAGCACTCATTCCTCTTGAGTGCTAACATCTATTTAATATAATACTCTAAAATAAAAAGCTAATCAAGTATATTTTTGCAAAAACATACTTTGTTAGCTTTTTTGTAAAATATTAGAATCTAAACAATCATTGGATTAAAATAATCCTACAGCAAGATAATATATTATTGGGATAAACACTGCAGGCAACATATTGGCCAGCTTAATCTTCTTAAATCCAAGCACGTTTACACCTATTGCCATAATCATAATCCCACCGACAGCAGACATTTCATTGATCAGCTCGGGCGTCATCAGATCTTTCACAGTACTGGCCAGAAGTGCGATTCCACCTTCGTATAGAAGCACTGGTACAGCAGCAAATGCCACTCCTATTCCCAGTGTTGAAGCCAGAATTATGGAAACTATAAAGTCTAAAACTGATTTTGCAAAGAGTATTTCGTGGTTTCCTGTTAAACCTGATTCAAGTGCTCCAAGTATAGCCATTGCGCCTACACAGTACATTAGTGATCCAGTGACAAAGCCCTTTGAAAAGGTAGAATCCTTTTGTCCAAACTTAGCCTCTAACGTGCTGCCTAGTTTTTCAAGACCTGAATCGATATCCATCATTTCTCCAAGGAGCGTACCTATGGCTATGGAAGCGAGTACGAGGATGATATTCTCCATTTTCAGAGCGCTCATCAACCCTAATACCACAACAGTTATTGCAATTCCATCCATTATCGTTTCAGTATATTTTTCTTTTATTCCCTTTTTAAGGATAACTCCTATGAGCGCACCTGCAAGCACACCTGCACTGTTTGCTATAGCACCTAACATATTATCACCGACCATTCTATTTAATAATTCTATGATACATGAAGGTGCCTAAAAATGAAAGTATTAGTTCTATCTTATAAAGCTATTTGTCCATTCAGGCATTGGTGGAGCATTGCCTTCTTTTAAGGCCTGCTGCCACATCTCATCGGTCAGCCTTACGTCGCTCATAAATTCATGGAAGCTAAACACTGCACCTCTTGTCAGATAAAACTTACCTTCTATGGGTGCGGCAACGTAAATTTTGTATGCTGGACCAACCCCCGCGTGCATTATCCCATCTCTCCCTACTGTATGAAAATCTGCAATTACAGCCATATTCTTGTCGGTCTCCGATGTGATTTCAAACCACCTTAGCCCATTCTTCGCAAATGAACTGGTGAGATCCTCAAGAATCCCTCCATAAATCCTAATTCTGTAGTACTCTTCTTCCGTTAGGGCTTCTCCTCGTAACTGTTTTTCAGAAGCTGTTATCAGGAAGTCTAACAGCCATTCAAATCTTTCCATCTTAATGTCAATATCCTCGATTTCGACGTCCATATCTGCAAGCAGTTCTCTGGAGAAATCTGTGAGCCACAATAGCCTCTTGTATGCTTCAATATTTGGCTCCACATATCCGACTATATGTTGTATCTCTTCTCCTCCCATTTCAGCTCCCGACTGCTTCCCGTAAAGTACCGTATCGTGTCTTAATTCTGACCAGGATCCAAGGGCTGTATTAAGGCTTTTATCTATCCATGCATCATTCTTCATGAAATAAGGGTATTCTTTTTTTGCAGGTTCTATTAACTCTTTCAGTACCCACATCCAACCTGTGTACATATTGCTCTTCCAGTCGCTTTCATCATAGTGAGAAAATTCTTCTCTAAGCCTGTCCATTTCGGCAGGGTAATCTGCCCAGTCCTGATTCTTTATATCTGCAAGTTGTATTTCTTTTGCCCTTTCCGACCCTAAGACTGCCATTACATCAAGCCCTGACGGTATAGGTCTAAGTATTGGATACACCAGTTCCTGAATAATTTGAGAATCCATAATGTATCTCTGCCCCATAAACCTGAACTGTTTGCCTACAGGAGTATCTATATCTGCGTATCTGGCTTTAATCTTTGGCTCAGGCAGTTTATCTTCTTCCTTATAAAACTCATTTAATTTTCTCTTTTCATTTAGAAAAACCGGATCGAAATTTCGTTCAAAAACTGTTTCAACTATTGCTTCGTAATCACGTATTGTTAAATCGTCTGAATTTCCAACGAAGAAAGCAGTCGATTTGTATATTTTCTCCCAGGCATTAAGTATTTCATCATTTTCAACTACCATTTTAGTTATAAGAAGAGCCTGTTTTGTCATTTCTTCATCTCTAAAATCCTTATCTTTATACAGAGGCATTGGAACCTGTCCATACCACATCATTGCTAGAAAATAGTCGCCCAGGTTGTCAGACCTTGTGTAGTGACCTCTTACCTGATACTGGCTGTAGTCAATCTCGAAAGGAAACACTGAAGACAGAGCAAATCCCTCTTTATTCATAATCTTACGATACTCGCTATCTATTAGCTTCAGCAAATTGTCAGGAATACTATCAGGCAATGGCTGTTTAAACAGCTTTTGAGCCACTCCAAAGAACGCTACATTCCTTCCTTGAATTTTTAGAAGTACTGGATCACTAATACTCTGGTAAAGTTGTATTGACCTGACAAGCAATCTATCAGTCATTTCTTTGCTGAGGTCTGCGAGTAACTCTTCCTCCAGAGTCCTTAGTGTGTAATCATAAAATATATGGTAAACCTGAAGTACTGAATCCACAGTTATAAAAGATGGTACATTTTGGTACTCATTGTATTCATATATATAGAATAGCTGCTCGTCCTCAGAAGGAATTACAAAAAATCCATTTTCAAGTAACATCTCTCTCTGAACTTCTGTAAGATGCAAAAAATCATCAATATTTGCGATGCTTGAAAGATCTTTAAGTACCATCTGAACAGCATCTGTAGGCTCTTCGGGGATCACAGGAGAAGGATCAACCACTTCGGGTGGGATCTCTTCTTTAGCAGAATTGAAAGAACAACCAGAGACAGAGTAAGACAGCAACACCATAAGTGCGATAAATAAACAAATTTTACCAGATTTCATTGCAATTCCTCCCATTCGAGCATTTCAGAACCCACTCCAACATGAGCCCTAAAATCCTCTCCATTTAACACACCATCAACGATTACTCTTCCATTACTTTCATTAATAGCTGCAATCAGGTCAAGTTCTGACGACTCCAAGTACCCTTCGAAGCCAAATCCCTTCCATTTATAGCTGTTTATAACCATATTGCCATTATCGAGGTATTCTGATGCAACAATCTCTGATATGCCATCATTGTCGATATCGATTATCAGATAATCCTCAAAGGGACGTGAAAGCCTGGAGCCTCTCCACACTGGTAATATATCTTTACCGTTAAATCCGTATATAAACGGCCTCTTTGCCATGACTGGGTGCAGTGGAGATTCCTTATATACTCCAATGGATATCTCATCCTGCCCATCTCCAGTTACATCTCCTGATGCTAATTTCCATGGGTTTAGTGCAGAGATATTTCTGCTATATACTTCCTTTTTTGTACCCTCCAATGAATATACGATTAGTTCTTTAGCATACTCTTCCCATCTCCAACCCTTAAGCTCAAAAAGGTAATCTCCTTTTCCTGCTACTGGTCTCGCAAGGCACGAGTCTTTTGTTTCATACATAAAATTAAACGATAGTACTAAAAAAAGGAGCCCTATCATGAAAATCCCTATTTTTTTGTAATACGGTTTCATCTGGCTCCCTCCTTATTCAGTTCAATTATATCAGCAGCACATTAAATAGTGGTTACGATTAAGTAACAAATCATTTGCCTATACCTTTTTCTCTAGCGTAGTAAAACAGGTATTGCTGGGCAAAACCTGCCAGGTCTCCAAAGAGCTTATCTCCAGACCCTTCCAAAGTTTTTTTCTTAGCATCTTTTCCAAGATAAAGATGCTCCATAATCCTCTTTACCCATACATCCACCGGGAATGCCTTCCCCTTTGAATAGGCAAATAAAAGTATGCAGTCACTTACCTTTGGACCTACTCCAGGAAGCGTCATCAACATTTGCCTTGCTTCATCTAAATCTGCAGTATTTACTGAATTCAGGTCAAACTCTCCATAGGCAACTCTTCTACTGACTTCTTTTAGCCTTTCCGCCCTGAATCCAACTCGATAGACTTCTTTGATGTATTCGGGAGTTTTATTGGCCAGCTTAACTGGTTCAGGAAAGCTATAATATTCTCTGCCTCTATATGAACAGATATATTCTCCAAGGTCTGTGCTGATAGTTTCTACAGCTTTTTTTATCCTCGGAATCTGATTATTTGCTGAGATAATAAAAGAAATGACTGTCTCATAGGGGTCCTGCCTTAAAAGCCTGATTCCATCTCCATGTCTAATTGCCTCTTCCATTATGGGATCCTTAGACAAAATGCTCTTTATCTCCCCATAGTCTCTGTCCAGGTCAAAGTAATTATGCCAGAATTTTTCCCAATCTACCTTATTTACTCTGTCTGCATATAACAGGTCATCTCTTTGTAGAAAATTGGCTACCTTTCCTCCAGCTACGACAGTATAACTTCCATCTTCTTCCTTATACCATCTGAAACTCTGCCCATTTTCAAATATATGTGTAGTATTAAAGTCTTTGAGTCCTTTTACAATTAACCCGCTGTCTTTTTCTATCAGCTTATACTCCATTGTGAATCTCCTTTAAGAGTTGTGTAAATTGATTTTGCTTAAAATTCAGGCCATTGGGGTTGCCCCCAATGGCCCTTATTATTAGTACCAGCCTCTTAGTTTCATTGCAGTTGCAACTTTTTTAACTGAATGCATGTAAGCAGCTTTTCTAAGTGTAACATTGTATTCTTCTCTAATCTTCCAAAGGTCGTTAAATGCATTGACCATTGCGATTTCTTCTTTTTCTTCAACTTCAGCTTCGCCCCAGTAGTATCCGTACAGGTTTTGTACCCACTCGAAGTATGATACAGTTACTCCACCTGCATTTGTAAGGATATCAGGAGTTACCAGAATTCCGTTCTTTTCAAGAATTTCGTCTGCTTCTGGAGTTATAGGTCCGTTAGCAGCTTCTGCTACCATTTTGGCTCTGATCTTGCCAGCATTTTCAGCTGTGATCGCATTTTCAAGAGCTGCAGGTATCATTATGTCAACTTCCAATGCCCAGAATTCATCAAGTGAGATCATCTTTGCCTTTGGATAGTTAACAAGGTTTTTATGTTCTTTTACCCAAGCAGCCATATCAGCATAGTCTAATCCGTCTGGGTTATACAGAGCATAAGTTCCAACTTCTTTTGCCCACTCTCCAAGAGCTACGATCTTAGCGCCTTGTCTTTGAACGTTTTTAACAGTGAATCCACCTACGTTTCCAAATCCCTGAATAGCTACAGTTGCTTCTTTTAGATCGATTCCAATTTTCTTTGCAGCTTCTCTGGTTACTACAGCAACACCAAATCCAGTTGCTTCGTTTCTTCCCAGTGATCCGCCCCAATCTACAGGTTTTCCTGTTATAACTCCAGTGTTCATTGAACCTGTTAGTTTAATGTACTCGTCTACCATCCAGGCCATTATTTGACCATTTGTATTTACGTCTGGTGCAGGGATATCAATCTTTTCTCCCAAGTATTTATGAAGACCCTGGATGTAACCTCTTGATAGTCTTTCCAGTTCACCTTTTGACAGAGTTGAAGGATCAACAATAACTCCGCCTTTTCCTCCGCCGTAAGGAATGCCTGTTACACAGCATTTGAATGTCATCCAGATTGACAAAGCTTTTACTTCATCTGCGTTAACTCCTGGATGAAAACGTATTCCACCTTTGCCAGGTCCAACAGCGTCGGAGTGCATGGATCTAAAACCTTTAAAAACTTTTACAGTTCCATCATCCATTTTAACTGGAATTGATATTTCGATTACTCTCATGGGCTCTTTCAAAAGCTCATATACTGATGACTCTAATCCTAGCGCGTCACATGCAATTTTAACTTGCTTCTGCGCATTCTCCAATGGATTAAGACTTTCTTTTGACATAAATTAACCCCCTTTAATTTCACTGTGGGAAAACCCACAAAAGACTATTAATCTCGACAAAATTATATCACAGGAAAAATTGAATAGCAACCTCATAAATGAAGTTGCTAATGGGTAAAAACTCGTCTAAGCTCTTGATTCTTCTAGGTTCTTAAGAAAATATGAAAGTATAAAAAGGCTTTCGTTAAGTCTGACATTTTCTATCACTACATTGTCTGGAACTAGTAAATCAGTTGGAGCAAAATTCCATATGCCTTTTATACCAGATTTTACATAAGTATCCGCGATTTCCTGAGCATTTTCTTTTGGAGTAGTGATAATTCCTATCTCCACATTGTTTTCCTCTATGAAATCAACGAGGGTGTCCATATCTCTTATTTCAATATCTCTGATGCGAAGTCCTATTACTCTGGGATTTCTGTCAAATAGCGATAAGACTTTGAATCCTGCATCCTCAAAACCCTTGTAATTAGCTATGGCTTGTCCAAGATTACCTGCCCCAACTACCACAGCGTTATACTTAGCATCAAGCCCCAGTATCTTGCCCAGCTCACGGTGAAGATCTTCTACATTGTATCCGTAACCTTGCTGACCAAAACCACCGAAATTGTTAAGGTCCTGTCTGATTTGAGAAGCAGTAAAACCAGTAAGAGCGCTAAGCTCTTGAGAAGAAATTCTGCTTACTCCTTTCTCAATAAGTTCTGTCAGGTATCTGTGATATTTAGGAAGACGCCTAATAACAGTAATCGACACTTGACTATCTCTATTCAAATTATATTCACCACCTATCGCATTTGTTATCCAGATTATATCATTATGGTATATTCATGTCAATTTATTCACATTTTAATTGTCTCAATTTCAAGCTGCCTGCGCTTTTACTACTCTTCTGTTTGAGCTTTTTATGTTAAAATAGTATTTAGAATTATGGAGGGATGTAAATGCCTGTATTAACAGTTCAGAATATTACTAAATCATATATCGTAGATACGGTCATAGAGGACATATCTTTTATTGTCGAACCAGGAGACAGAATTGGCGTTGTAGGACTAAATGGGACTGGAAAGACAACACTTTTTCAGATAATTTCTGGCAAGCTCAGTGCAGATGCGGGCCAGGTTATCTTTCAAAAAGACTTAAAACTAGGATATTTGGAACAGCACACCAAAGTAGACAGCAACCTTAGTCTTTATGACGAGTGCATGAGCGTTTTTAACCATTTAATTGAAATGGAAAATAACCTTAGAAGTCTAGAAATTTCAATATCTGAGAACAGTGACCCTGCTTCTGATGAATTGACATCTTTGATGTCAGAATATGGATATTTGTTAGACGAATTTACAAAATTAAATGGTTATGGCTTTAAATCTGAGATAAGAGGTGTGCTTAAAGGCCTTGGTTTTGCAGAAGAGGACTTCGATAAAACCGTCTCAGTTCTAAGTGGAGGTCAAAAATCCAGACTTGCACTCGCAAAACTACTATTGCAGAACCCTGATATTCTTCTGCTCGATGAGCCTACCAACCACCTTGATATCGATGCCATAAGCTGGCTTGAAAAGTTTCTAAGGGATTACAAAGGCTCCAGCCTGGTGATATCACACGATAGGTATTTTTTGGACAATGTTGTTAACCGAATATTTTTCATGGAAAGAAAAAAGCTCTATCAATACAATACAAACTACTCAAAGTTCATCGTACAGCGTAAGAAAGACCTGGATGTTTTAAAGAAACAATACGAAGATCAGCAAAAGGACATACAGCGTCAGGAGGAAATCATTCAGCGCTACATCAGGTATGGTGGGGAAAGGTATCTTAGGCAGGCCAGAAGCCGGCAGAAAATGCTTGATAGGATTAAGCTGCTCCCAAAGCATCAGGAACTTAAAAAAGCAAGCTTCAAGTTTGAACCAAATCTGAAATCTGGAAGAGATGTGCTAAGTGTTTTGAACATCAACAAGAGCTTTGGTACTAACCATCTTTTGAAAGATATTTCTCTGACTATATATAACGGCGACAAAGCTGGATTAATCGGTCCAAATGGAATTGGAAAGACCACTCTTTTCAGGATACTTCTGGGACAATTGAAAGCTGACAGCGGCGATATAAATTATGGACACAATGTAAGACCGGGATATTTTGACCAAGAAATGTCGGATCTTTCTCCTAATAAAACAGTCATTGATGAAGTCTGGGATACTTATCCAAAACTTACCTATTACGAGATTAGAACCTATCTCAGCCGCTTCCTCTTTATAGGTGATGACATCTTTAAAGATATTGAGGACTTAAGCGGTGGTGAGAAGGCGAGGGTTGCTCTCCTTAAACTGATGCTTTCTGGAGCAAACCTATTGTTTCTCGATGAGCCTACAAACCATCTGGACATCGACTCTAAGGAGGTTCTGGAGGATGCCCTCCGAGATTATGGCGGTACTGTAGTAGTTATATCTCACGATAGGTACTTCTTAAACCAGGTTGCAAACAAGATATTCGAACTTTCTGAAGATGGGCTTAGCGAATTCCTTGGCAACTACGATTATTATGCAGAAAAGAAATTTGAGCTGGAGATGCCTGAAGAAACCGAAGAAGACCTTAAGACAAAAACTCAGCTAAGGTTAGAAAAGAAAAAAGAAAAAGAGATCCTTCAGAGAGAAAGAGACCTTAAAAAGGAAATACTTTCTCTGGAAAAAGAGATCTCAGATATTGAAACTCAAATTGAATTAGTTGACATAAAGCTCTCTGAGCCTGAAACTTACGAAGATCATGAAATGGCGCTTGAACTTTCACAGGAAAGAGAAAATTTAAAATTAAAGCTTGATTCCACCTATGACAGGTGGCTGCATATCAATGAAGGCTAAATTGGGGTCTACTCTCAAATCAAGAGGAGACCTCTTTCCTTTTATATAGTTAAAATATCCAGCAGAGCCAATCATAGCTGCGTTGTCAGTACATAAAACTGGCGATGGAAAATACACTTTTATGCCCTCTTTATTTCCTCGCTCCATAAGATCTTTTCTTAAGCCAGCATTTGCTGCAACGCCTCCTGCTATTGCGATTTTATCTCTGCCGTTCTGCTTAGCAAGTCTGAAGGTCTTTTCCACTAAAACTTCTAATACAGCCTCTTGAAAACCAGCAGCAACATCTGCAATCACCGGTTCTTCTCCTCTTTGCTTCGACTGATTCAGATAGTTTAATACTGCTGTTTTAAGTCCACTGAAGCTGAAGTCATAGCTGTCATCTTCTAAGAACACCCTTGGGAAATGTATTTTTGATCCGTCACCCTTAGCTGCAAGTGAATCTATGACAGGGCCTCCAGGATATGGCAGACCCATCGCTCTGGCGACCTTATCAAAAGCTTCACCAGCAGCATCATCTCTAGTCCTTCCAAACAGCCTGTACTGGGCATAATCCTCCACGTCTAGTAAATAGGTATGCCCACCGGATACTACAAGACAGGTAAACGGAGGTTCTAAATCTTTATGCTCAATAAAATTTGCGCAAATATGCCCTTCTATGTGATTTACCCCTACTAGAGGAATACTAAGTCCATATGCAATAGCTTTTGCTGAAGCCAGCCCTACAAGGAGAGCTCCGATAAGCCCTGGCCCCTGGGTTACACTGATAAAATCCAAATCTTTAAAATCAGTACCAGCCTCGTTAAGCGCTTCTTCTATTATTATATTAATATTTTCGATATGTTTTCTGGATGCGATTTCAGGCACCACACCGCCATATTCTCTGTGTATATCAATCTGTGACGATATTATGTTTGAAAGAACCTCTCGACCATTCTTGATGACACCACAAGAAGTCTCGTCGCAGGAGGTCTCTATAGCCAATGTCAGCATTTTTTCACCTCAGTAAATTTTCTTTCCACATTATCACAGCATCCTCATGATTGTCTGTGTAGTAACCGGGTCTAATCCCAGCTTCTGAAAAACCGTGCTTTTTATACAGACCTAGAGCTGTCTGATTAGACTTGCGAACTTCGAGAGTCATGTGAGGAATTTCGTTTTTAGTGCAATAATCAATCATACCCATGAGAATAGCTTCTCCTATACCTTTACCTCTCATGGATGTTCCCACTGCTATATTCGTAATATGAGCTTCATCCAATATTCTCCAAAATCCTCCATACCCAACTACCTCATCATCCACCTCAGCGACGACGTAAACAGCGAGGATATTATCTTCTATCTCGGTTCTAAAGGCTTCTTCAGACCAAGGTGTACTGAAAGATTCCTTTTCTATTTCTAGAACTCTTTTAATGTCTTTAGTCTCCATTTGTCTGACGCTTATTATCATCTGGTTTGCCTCTTTTCCTTAAGCGCTCTCTGAGCTTGCGAATCCCTTAGGTAGTCTGGAGCCATAGTAAAGAGGTCATCTGAACCCTCTTCTTCATATTTTTTTACACCCAGTTTACATACTGCAGAACCACTGCTCAGGTTGAGATGCCCCGGTGCAAAAATAATCATATCTTTTAACTCTTCTTGAAGCTCTTCCCTATAAACTACCGAACCATCGCCTACTGCGATTACTTTTTTCCCTAAATTCTTAATAATTTTTGTTAATTCAGAGACCTCTATTGCATCTGGGTTCATTATAGTTTTAGGAAATCCATCCATCTCATAAATCCCTGTAAACACTCTGTCACGTCTGGCGTCCATCATCGGTACAACCAAAGGTTGATATGGGAATCCCATAGCAAGCACCTCTAGGGATGAAACTCCTACAATTGGTTTTCCAGTTACATGTGCAAGTGACTTAGCTGTTGCAAGACCGATTCTAAGGCCTGTAAACGACCCAGGTCCGTCTGCAACAGAGAACAGGTCCATTTCCTCAGGTTTAAGCTTTAAGTTCTCTAACAGCTCTTTAATCATGGGAACAAGTGCCTCAGAATGGCTCATATCGAGACTTAGTGAAAACTCTCCCAATAGCTGTTCTCCATCCATTACAGCGCAGGTCGTCATCAATGTCGATGTATCTATTCCAAGTACTTTCATTGAACCAGCTCCTTAATAAGCAAATTGTATTTGTCCCCAAATGCTTTAATGTGTATAGTTCTTTCTTCAGGCAGACTGCCTTCCTCAATGTATAACTCAAGCCTTTTTTCAGGAAGGAATTCTTCAATTTTGTCCGCCCACTCAACCAGGCATACTCCGTCACCATAAAAATAGTCTTCAGCTCCAATATCTTCAAGCTGATGCCAGTCATCTAGTCTATAGACGTCAAAGTGATACATAGGTAATCTACCATCATAACTATTCATAAGGGTGAATGTCGGACTAGTTATGTAATCTTCCACTCCCAGACCCTGGCCTATAGCTTTACTAAGGGTAGTTTTCCCAGCTCCTAGGTCGCCATTTAGACAAACGAAATCACTCGGCTGTAATAGTTTGCCGAGGCGGATTCCAAATTCTATTGTTTCATTTATACTTTTAATTTCTTTCTTCATAGTTTTCTTCCCTAAATTTAGTGTAGTTCATCAGCTCTTAATTATACCAAAACATCTTTATATTCACAAGTAAACGTGCAATCAAAAAGAGAATGCATTTAGCATTCTCTCTGAGTGAAAGCCAGACATTATCTATCTGTGCAATATTGGTGAAACTCTCTTGTACAGTAGTATTGTAATCGCTGACAGCAATACTCCTTTAAGTAGGTTGAATGGAGCTATTGAATACAGCATCAAAGTCCATAAATCAGTTATGTTTTTGTTAATAGCTGTTCCCATATCGACCAATGCTTGTACTGGCATACCAAACAATTTTGCATAGAATGGGAATATGAAGTAGTAGTTTGCAGCTGTAATAAAAACAGTCATAGCAATTGTTCCAACTACTAGTCCTATCACTGCTCCACCAAATGTTTTCTTCTTGAAATAGATGGCTCCTGCAGTGTATGCAAATACACTTCCTACTGCAAAGTTTGCAAATTCTCCTACTCCGCCAGTTGTCGTTCCGTCAATTATAAGGTTGAGAAAGTTTTTGAGAAACTGGATTATTACGCCAACCATGGGTCCCATTGCAAAAGCGCCTAATAATGCAGGCAGGTCTGAAATGTCAATTTTGATAAACGGCGGTGCCATCCATAACAGCGGAAATTCGAAAAACATTAGAATAAACGCTATTACCCCCAAAATCGAAACCTTTACCATCGTCTTTGTCGTCCATAGTTCTCTGCTTAATGTGTACACGTGTATCCCTCCATAAAAATTTATTACTTCTGGGGATATAAAAAACCCCGAAGCAATCTTCGGGGCATAAAAAACAGATTATATCATCTTCTTTCATCCAGACTTTAACTGTCGGCCCTGGAGTTTCACCAGATCAACCTTTCGGTTCGCGGGCTTTACCGCCGGTGAGGAATTGCACCTCGCCCTGAAGATATATCTGCGTTAAGCATATACGATAGTCTATGTTTTGTCAAGAGGGGAATTCAATTGACAATTGAAAATTGACAGTTGACAATTAAAAGAGCAAAGATAAAAGAAAGAGCAAAGACAAAATAAAGATCCTTCACTGCGTTCAGGATGACAGTAATATAAGCCAGCAAAACAGCACTTCGGAGATTGGCGAGTAATCGTTTTGAGGACATATGCCTGGCCAAGCGGCCGCGAGCGGTCCGAGAAAACGACTTACTCGCCATTATCCAACCTTCATACTTTTCAACTGTCAATTGCTTCCTACAGTCCTTTTATCGGTTGCAGTCCTTCTGTATAATAGTCCATATACACTGTTATATATCCGCTGAGGCTTTGGTTTACTTCATCATCTCCCGTATCTACGAGAAGCGGTTTGTCCTGTAAAGACAGTATTTTACTTCTAGGTGCGACGACTAGGATGTTCTTCTTGCCTACTCGTTTTATTACCTCTGCACTTATCTGCTGATTTCCTCTTCCAAATATATATCCCTGTCCACCAATGACGGTGACGATGATTTTAGCTCGCTCCTCACCGATTATCTCAAGGATTTCTCTCTCGTTGACGTCTGAAGCAACTAGTTCTCCATTCCTTATTATGTCTATTCCAAGCAGTGTATTGGGAAGCCCTAGTTCTTCCATTATCGGTCTTATGGTCGTACCTGAACCCATAATGTAGTAAACGTCATCTTTCATTTCTTCGATGACTTTTTCTGCTATTCCTGCAATTGCCTCTGTCTCATCTGCAAATCCACTTGATTTCTGGCTTTGAGTTAGATCAGGCATATTGGGAATCTTCATGTATCCATAGAGCTTTGCAGACACCACTCCGCTTCTGAAAGCGTCTTCGTCAATATCCATGACTTCCGCATCTTTTGTTCCTATATCTTTGTCCCTAAGGTATGTGAAAGCAATCTCACCAGCACTGCCAGGGTGACTGGCAAATACCCCTGAATGAATTTTTACTCCAGAAGGTATACCAATTACAGGAATTTTGTCTCCTACGGCAGAGTAAACATTTCGGGCGGTTCCATCTCCTCCTGCAAAAATTATCAGGTCAACTTCTTTTTCAGCCATCATTGAGGCGGCTGTTACAGTGTCATCAGATGTGGTTTCATCTTTGGCTTCTCCCAGCACCACTGGATTCCACCCAAGCTCTACAAGCTCTCTTTCGCCCATTTCACCAGGGAAAGTAAATATCTCAAGCCCTTTTAACTCTCTGAGCGCTGACAGGGCTTTCATTGCTTTTTTAGGTGATTCAGGCTCGGCTCCAAGGCTTCTTGCAAGTTCCAAAACCTGAGGTCCATCGGTTCCCTTAAGTCCTACTTTTCCACCCATTCCTGCAATTGGATTGACAATCACTCCTAATTTCATGTAATCATCCCCTTAGTCTAATTTCCTGTATTTTTCATGCTAAGTGAAATTCTGCCTTTTTCATGGTCGACATCGACAATTCTTACCTTTACGATGTCTCCAACTTTTACTACATCTTTAGGATGTTTAACAAATTTATCAGCTAACTGTGATATGTGCACCAGACCGTCCTGTTTTACTCCAATGTCTACGAATGCACCGAAGTCAACTACATTTCTGACAGTACCATTTAGCACCATATCTTTTGAAAGGTCCTCAAGGCTTAAAATATCCTCTCTAAGTACTGGCCCTGGCATCTCATCTCTGGGGTCTCTCCCAGGTTTGTCCAGCTCTATTACTATATCTCTCAGTGTAGGTACTCCAACTTGGAGCTCTTTTGCCAGTGATTCAATATCCTTTGTTTTATGCTCGCTATTCATCAGCACCCTGGCAACATCATAAGACTCTGGGTGTACTCCTGTATTATCCAAGGGATCTGTGGCTTCTGGTATTCTTAAGAAGCCTGCACATTGCTTAAAAGTCTTATCTCCCAATCCTTTTACTTTCAGAAGTTCCTTTCTGGATTTGAAGCTCCCAGCTTCTTCTCTGTGAGTTACAATACTATTTGCAACTCTTGTAGTTACGCCAGAAACATACTTTAACAGTGATGGACTGGCCGTATTAAGGTCAACACCTACTCTATTTACAGCATCTTCAACGACTCCTGTCAGGGCATCACCTAACTTTGTCTGATTTAAGTCGTGCTGATACTGTCCCACTCCTATATGCTTTGGATCAATCTTTACAAGTTCAGCAAGAGGATCCTGCAGCCTTCTTCCGATAGATGCGGCACCTCTAACAGTTACATCGTGTTTTGGAAAATCTTTTTGTCCGACTTCTGAAGCGGAATATATTGAAGCTCCCGCTTCATTTACTATAGTGTATGGGATTTTTCTCGACATTTCTTTTATCATCGATGCGACGACCTGCTCCGTTTCTCTGGATGCTGTGCCGTTCCCAATGGAAATGATTCCTACGTCATATTTATCTATTAATGTTTTTAATGTTTTCTTGGTTTCTTCAACTTTGTTCTGTGGTTCTGTTGGAAAAACAGTAGTGTTATCCAATAGTTTCCCAGTTTCATCTATAATAGCAACCTTGCATCCAGTTCTAAAGCCTGGGTCAATTGCAAGGACTACTTTTCCTTTTATCGGCGGCTGCATAAGGAGTGGCTCTAAGTTTAAAGCAAATACCTTTATTGCTTCTTCTTCCGCTCTCTCAGTCAGGTCGTTTCGAATTTCTCTTTCAACAGATGGGAATAAAAGCCTTTTAAACCCATCTTCAACGGCTGATTGAACGTATCCTTCCGTATGAGTAAGCCCCTTAGACTGGGTCTGACTAATCATATCTATGGCAGCAGTTTCATCGGATTCAAGTTTAACTTTTAATATTTTCTCTTTTTCGCCTCTGTTTATGGCAAGTACTCTGTGATTAGGTATCTTTGAAACTGACTCTCTGTAATCGTAATACATCTCGTAAACAGAGGGTGCTTCCTTATCTGTTGCCTCAGTTACAAGCATTCCGTATCTAACAAATATCTTTTTGACAGATGCCCTGATGTCAGGATCGTCTGCAATGTCCTCAGCTATAATGTCCATGGCGCCCTGCAGTGCATCTTCCAGAGTTTCAACGCCTTTTTCGGGGTCGATAAAACTCATGGCAAATTCATTAAACTGTTTGCTATCCCTTTCTGGCTCTCTCATCTCTATTGCAAGTGGTTCAAGACCTCTTTCCTTTGCTACGGAAGCACGGGTCTTCCTCTTTGGTCTGAATGGTCTATAGAGGTCTTCCAGCCTTTGAAGAGTCTCTGCTTTTTGTATTTCAACTCGAAGTTCTTCAGTAAGTTTTCCCTGTTCATCGATAAGCCTGGTGACTTCCTCTTTTCTCGCTTCCAGATTTCTCAGATAACTGAGTCTGTTGGATAACTCCCTTAAAACGACATCAGTCATCTCGCCAGTCTGCTCTTTCCTATACCTGGCAATAAATGGGATGGTGTTCCCATCATCCATCATTTCAATCACATTATTCACGTGGCTTAGTTTTAGATTAAGTTCGCTGGCAAGCCTGGCAGCAATATCCATAGTACACCTTCCTCACAATAGTTATTAACACATAAAATCAATTGACAATTGACAGTTGACAGTTGACAATTAAATACGAGATCCCTCCACGTTGGTCGGGATGACAAATGCTTTAGCCTACGAAACAGCACTTCGGTGATTGGAGAGTAATCGTTTTTTAATTTCATAAAATAATCATGCCCGTCATACAGACAAGATTCTTCGCTGAAGCTCAGAATGACAGTCCTGGACTAGAAATAGCTTGTCATCCTGAACGAAAGTGAAGGATCTGCTCTTTTTTGCTTTTAATTGTCCATTGTCAATTGTCAATTGTCAATTATCAATTGCCCAACGCTTTCGCTTTAAGGTATTCATTTATGAAGTAATCCAAATCTCCATCCATAACCCTATAAACATCCCCAACCTCGGCACCTGTCCTGTGGTCTTTAACCATGCTGTAAGGGTGGAATACATACGATCTAATCTGTGATCCCCAGGCGATCTGAGAATATGAGCCCTGAAGGTCTTCAATTTTTTCCTTGTTTTCTTCTTCCTTAAGCTGGATTAGTTTGGCTTTCAGCATATTCATGGCTGTTGCCCTGTTTGAATGCTGGGATCTCTCTGACTGACATGTTACAACTATTCCAGTTGGAATATGAGTTATTCTTATGGCAGAGTCAGTTGTATTTACGTGCTGCCCTCCTGCGCCAGATGATCTGTATGTGTCAACTTTTAAATCTTTCTCGTTTATATCAATGTCTACGGAATCGTCAATTTCTGGGTACACGTCGATACTAGCAAACGAAGTATGTCTTTTACCCGAAGCATCGAAAGGAGATATCCTGACAAGTCTGTGTACTCCCTTTTCAGCTTTCAGATACCCATAAGCGTTGTAGCCTTCCACTAGAAGGGTTACCGATTTAATTCCGCCTTCTGTATCTGAGAGAAGATCTAAGGTTTCTACCGAAAATCCCTTATCCTCAGCCCATCTTCTGTACATGCGAAGCAACATTTCAGCCCAGTCCTGAGCCTCAAGTCCCCCTGCTCCAGAATGAATTGACAGTATGGCGCTGTTCTTGTCGTAAGGACCACTTAAAAGAGTTGAAATCTTGAATCCTTCCGATTTCTTTTCAAGTTCTGACAGACTCTTTTCCACTTCTTTGTAGTCTGCAAAGCTTTCATCTTCAAGAATCAGTTCTATGAGTGTTTCTGCATCTTCGATTTCAGATATAAGGTCCTCATATTCATCTATTTCATCGTTTATTGCCTTAATCCTCTGCATAGTTGTCTGAGCAAGCTTAATATCATTCCAAAAATCTTCTTTGTAGCTATCATCCTGAAGTTTCTTAACCTCGGTTTTTAGGCCAGGCAGGTCAAAGTGAAACACCCAGCTCTGTGACCATCTCCTTGATATCTGCAAGGCGCTCCCGGTCCATATAAATGCTCTCCATATTGAATCATCCCTTCAATTAGTTGTTTAGCTTATCAGGAGCTCCACAACATTTTTTATACTTTTTCCCACTGCCACATGGGCAAGGGTCGTTTCTTCCAATTTTCTTTTCTTTATTAACTACGGGTTTTTTCTCAACCTGACCGCCTGCATTCGGCATTATTGGAGTTGCCACTCTCTGTCTCTGCACGTTTTCTGTCTTGGCCACATGGTAGAGGTAACCAACTGTGTCTTCCCAAATACTCATAGTCATCTCATCAAACATATCGAAACCTTCAATCTGATAAGCTCTGACTGGGTCCTGCTGTCCATAAGCCCTCAGGCTGATACCTTGTCTAAGTTGATCCATAGCATCAATGTGATCCATCCACTTATTGTCTACGACTCTTAAGAGAACAACTCTCTCTATCTCCCTGAACTGTTCATCGCCAAACTCACGCTCTTTTGCCTTATAAAGCTCGTCAGCTTTTTCAAGGATACGGTCTATCAGGCCTTCCTGAGTCAAAGTATCTTTATCAAGCCCGTAGAACACATCTTTTTTCATGCCAAATATCTTTCCAAGGTATACTTCCAGTCCCTCAAAATCCCATTCTTCGGCATACTTTGCCTGTCTTGTATACATTTCCACACTGGGAACAACTACATTCTTTATCATCTCGGCTATGTGTTCTCTCAGGTCTTCGCCTTCAAGAACCTTTCTTCTTTCGCCGTATATTATCTCTCTTTGTTTGTTCATTACGTCGTCATACTGCAATACGTGCTTACGTATTGCAAAGTTGTTGCTCTCAACCTTCTTTTGAGCTCCTTCAATAGTCTTTGTCAAAAGGCTGTGCTCAAGTGGCTCGTCCTCTGGCATATTCATACCATCTATTATGCTCTTTAGTCTTTCTCCTGCAAATAATCTCATGAGGTCGTCCTCAAGTGAAATATAGAACCTGGAGCTCCCTGGGTCGCCCTGACGGCCTGAACGGCCCCTTAACTGATTATCTATACGCCTTGATTCATGTCGCTCTGTGCCTATTATATGAAGGCCTCCTGCCTCAACTACCTTTTGATGCTCTTCGGCAGTTTGAATCTTATGTTTTTCAACCAATTCGCTGTATTGCCTTCTTGCCTCTATGACTGCTTCGTCGTCAGTCTCAAAGAAGCTGTCTATCATGGCAAATACTTCTTCAGGCAGATTTTTCTTCTTCATTTCCTCTTTAGCCATGTACTCGGGATTACCTCCGAGGACGATGTCAGTACCGCGGCCTGCCATGTTTGTAGCTATTGTAACAGCTCCAAACCTGCCTGCCTGTGCAACGATTTCAGCCTCTCTTTCGTGCTGCTTAGCATTTAATACTTCATGCCTTATGCCTTCTCTTTTGAGTAGCTTCGAAAGGACTTCCGATCTTTCTATTGAAATTGTACCTACCAGTACTGGTTGGCCTATTGCGTGCTTTTCTTTAATTTCATTTACTACTGCCATAAACTTCCCAGGTTCATTTTTATAGACACTGTCTGCGTTGTCTATTCTTATGACAGGCTTATTTGTTGGTATCTCAACTACGTCCATATTGTATATCTCTCTGAACTCTTCTTCTTCTGTTTTAGCAGTACCTGTCATACCAGAGAGCTTTTCGTACATTCTGAAGTAGTTTTGGAATGTTATTGTAGCAAGTGTCTTTGACTCGCTTCTGACATCCAGATTTTCCTTTGCTTCAATGGCCTGGTGGAGTCCATCGCTGTAACGCCTTCCAAGCATGAGCCTTCCAGTAAATTCATCGACGATTATTACTTCGCCGTCCTTGACTACGTAATCTATATCTCTTTTCATAATTGATCTTGCCTTGATTGCCTGATTGATATGGTGTGCAATCTCCATATTCTCTAAATCAGCAAGATTTTCAAGACCAAAGAAACTCTCAGCTTTTGCTGTTCCCTTTTCAGTTAGAGAGACACCCCTGGCCTTTTCATCAATTAGGTAATCTACTGTCTCTTCTTTAATCTCTCTGTTAAAAGGATCAGATTTTGTTTCATCAGGTGATAGATACCTAAAGCTCAGGGTTCTAGCGAAATTGTCTGCAAGTTCATATAGCTTGGTCGATTTATCTCCCTGTCCCGAAATAATAAGAGGAGTTCTAGCTTCGTCCACGAGAATTGAATCAACCTCGTCGACGATTGCATAATATAGTTTCCTCTGCACCATCTCAGTTTTGTGGATTACCATGTTGTCTCTAAGGTAGTCAAATCCAAATTCGTTGTTTGTTCCATAAGTGATATCGCAGGCGTACTCTTCTTTTCTCTCCTTGCTGGAAAGACCATGGACTATGCATCCGACCTTGAGGCCCAGAAATTCATAAAGTTTTCCCATCCATTGCCTGTCACGCTTCGCAAGGTAGTCGTTGACAGTTACTATGTGAACTCCCAAACCTGTTATTGCGTTAAGGTATGCCGGAAGCGTTGCCACAAGTGTTTTTCCTTCACCGGTTTTCATTTCTGAAATTCTTCCCTGGTGAAGAATTATTCCACCGTAAAGCTGTACCGGAAAATGTTTCATTCCCAGCACTCGCCACGAAGCTTCCCTTACAACGGCAAATGCCTCAGGCAAAAAATCATCCAGGTGTTCTCCGCTCGCATATCTATTTTTGAATTCGTTAGTCTTATCTTTTAACTGATCATCGGTAAGAGAAGCAATAGACTCCTCCAAGGACAGAATACTTTCAACTATGCTGTCCAGCTTCTTTAGCTCCCTGTCACTATAGGTACCAAAGACCTTGTCAAACAATCCCATGTAAATCATTCCTTTCAATATAGCATCATTTAATTATACCACTTATGTACGATGATGCAAATAAAAAGAGCAGGGGTTAGCCTGCTCTGTGATTTTCAGTTGTCAGTAAATCTCTGGCTCTATGAGTCCATAATTTCCATCTTTTCTCTTGTATACTACCGAGACATCCTCTGTCTCTGCATCCATAAATACGAAGAAGTTATGTCTTAAGAGCTCCATTTGTAGTATGGCTTCATCTGGTGACATTGGTTTAAGCCCAAATCTCTTAATCCTGACTAATCTTGGCTTATCTTCCTCTTCTTCTGGTGAGAGTGAAGGAACATTGTCAAATCTTATCGTATCGTTGTTCTGATACCTCTTTTGCAACTTTGTTTTGTGTTTTCTGATTTGTCTTTCTAGCACGTCCACTGTTTTGTCGATTGAGGCATACATGTCGTCACTGGACTCTTCTGCCCTTAGGATTGTGCCGGGGAGGTTTATGGTAACTTCGATGATCTTTCGATTTTTCTCGGTACTAAAAGTTACATTTCCTGCGATGTCAGTCTGAAAATATTTTTCAAGTTTACCTAATTTCTTTTCTGTGACATCTTTCAGAGCATCAGTTACCTCCATATTCTTTCCAGTATAATTCATTTTCATAAACCCAGCTCCTTTCATATAAGTCTAAATACTTATACTGTTTGTAATATTATACCCATGGACTTAATAGATTAACAATCATAAATAAAAAGAAAATCATAAAATGACATAAACCCATAACAAACCTGCATTTTCTCAATTGTGGATAAGTATTTTTGTTTTTTGTGGATAAGTGGATTTATCCCTGTGGATAATGTGGGCAACTCTGTGGAAAACGTTAATTATCGAGCTTATAAATGTGGATTGTCATCTTGATAATTTATCTCCAATGAGTTAAAGTATACTCAGGAAATAAAGATAGGAGTTTTTTCCATGGATAAAATTAGAAGTTCTAGAATCGGGATGAGAACATTTAAAACAGGACTTGCAGTTATGCTGGGAGTTTCAATAGCAGATCTTCTTGGCTTGAGAAGTCCACTTTTTGTCGCCCTGGGAGTATTGAGTACTTTACAGACTTCTGTTGCAGAATCCTTTCTCATGGGTAAAAACAGGATACTGGGAACTATAATGGGAGCACTGGTTGCAGTCATTATGGTAGAGTACCTTCCGGTCAACAATCTTCTACTTGGTGTTGGACTTGTTATTGTAATACATATACTCAATATCTTAGGCTGGAAAATGACTATCTCACTGTCTGCTGTGGTCTTTACATCAGTTTATCTGAACAAGGATGTCCATGCGATGGAATACGCACTACATAGAATGTTGGATACTCTTGTTGGAATAGCTACTGGAGTATTAGTCAACTACCTTATAGCAGCACCAGACAGCAGTGGAAAGCTCTACGACCTATTGATTGAAATGACTGAAGATGCCCGAGAATTTGCGTACAATCTGGTAATTGGAAAAAAATCTGTTGATATAGATTCTTTTAAAATCAAGCATCAGGAAGCTGAATCTCTCCTATCAATGGTGAAAGACGACAGTAAAATTATTCAGGAGAACCGAAAAACTATAGATAAAATAGAGAAGACTATGCCATTAATAGATGCCATACATAATGACCTGGCATCTATGAGTTCAATGAAGCATATCGCAATTATCAGTTCAAAGAATTTAACTCTGATAAATGATTTGTATGGGATTACACCTATACTTGAGGAAAAAGCAATAGAATCAGAAGAGGATATTACATTTAATTATCATCTTCAGAATCTTTTACATAACCTTATCAGACTAAAAAAAGACGTTTAAAGGAGGTTACTTATGTACGAACGAGAGTTTTATGACATTTTAAACAGTGGCGAGAGGATTCTATGGGCAGACAGACCCAATAGAATAGTCCACATGATGCGCGCCCTTCCAATGTTAATCTTCGGCTTGTTATGGGGCACTTTTGACCTCTTTTTTATCCTTATGATAAGAGGCAATGGTCCTGGTTTGATGCTAGTACCATTTTTTCTCCTTCACCTTTTTCCGTTGTGGTTAGGCGTTGGTGGTATGCTAGCAACACTAGTAACCTATCAAAATACAATTTTCTGTTATACAGACAAAAGAGTCATAGTGAGAAGTGGCTTCTGGGGAGTTGATTACAAGTCCACAGAATTTGATGCAATCAGAACCATTGAAGTTAATGTAAATCCTCTTGAAAACAGTATGGGTTTAGGTACAATCAGAATAAACGAAGAGCATGTTAGCAATGGCAAAAGCACTACCAGATTAGGCAAGAGACTTTACGGTATCAGCAGACCCTACGAGGTATATAAAGATTTGAAAAAGATATCTTTGGACGTAAGAAGTGATATCTACTATCCAAATCAATATAGACCTTCTGAAAATAGAGGTTACAACACTGAGTACAGAGACTAAAATTCAATATTTAAAGAGCAGGTCTTCTATATGAAGCCCTGCTCTTTTTGTTGTTTAACAAATTAGAAGCTTGAATCGTCTACTGAATCCAGATATTCTTTAATCGGTCCGACAACTCTTTTTACTGTACCATCCACAAACGGATTGTCCAAATTGGCAAGTTCTATGAGTTCTGTGAAGGACATGCTTCCGCCTGCCTTACAAAGCCTCAGATAATCCTCCCATGCTTTCTCTCTGTCTTCTCTACTTCTTATCCAGAACTGGAACGCACATACCTGAGCAAGAGTGTAATCGATATAATAGAATGGAACCGAGAAAATGTGTCCCTGCCTAAACCAGAATCCACCTCTGTTTAAAAGGTCTTCGTCTTCATAGTCTCTTGATGGAAGGTATTTCTTCTCAATTTCTCTCCATTTTGCTTTTCTTTCATCGGGTGTAGCTTGTGGATTGCCATACACAAAGTGTTGGAATTCATCAACGGAAACCCCATATGGTATAAACGTCAAAGCTCCTGCAAGGTGGCTGAATTTATATTTCTCTACCTCATCCTTAAAGAAGTTCTCCATCCACGGCCACGTTAGAAACTCCATGCTCATCGAGTGAATTTCGCATGCTTCCAGCGTAGGGAATTTGTATTCAGGAAGTTTGTGATCCATGCTCATAAAGCTTTGGAATGCATGTCCAGCTTCGTGTGTTAATACGTCGATATCTCCACTGGTTCCATTAAAGTTTGAGAATATAAACGGTGAGTTATAGTCAGGAATAATCGTGCAGTAACCGCCGCTCCTCTTTCCTTTTTTTGCTTCCAGGTCTAAAAGCTCCCTGTCTATCATGAAATCTATAAATTCACCGGTTTCGGATGAAAGCTCATGATACATTTTTCTTCCGTTTTCAATTATCCAGTGTGGATCGCCTTTTGGAGTGGCATTTCCAGTAGTGTACTCAAGTGGCTCATCGTAATAAGTCATTTTGCCTACACCTATCCGCTTGGCTTGTCTTTCTTTAAGTTCTTCAGTAAGAGGTACAAGACTTTCGTATACCTGTTTCCTATAGTTGGCTACCATCTCAGCATCATAATCTGTTCTGTTCAGTCTGGCATAACCAAGTGGGATGTAGTTTTCATATCCTAATTGTTTAGCCATAGCATCCCGAACTTTGACCAGTTCATCGTAAATTCTGTCAAATTCCTTTTCATTTTCTTCAAAGAATCCAGCAGCCGTTCTAATTGCTGCTTTTCTTATTTCTCTGTCCTTTGATTCCTGGAAAGGTCTCAACTGGCTAAGGTTTCTTACTTCTCCCATAAACTCCAACTGTGCAGAGGCAACGAGCTTATCGTATTCTGTTGAAAGCTTGTTTTCCTTAACCATAAATTCCATTATTTCTTCACTAAAGGCCTTAATATTTACTTCTGCCAACTTAAATAGATGGCTTCCCCACTCTTTTTCAAGCTCGACTCTGTATGGAGACTTAACCAGTTCCTTGTAAAAATCTATTACAAGCTTTTCAAATCTCGGTCCGTTTTCATCCATAAAGTCCTGCTCATCGTGGTAATACTTATCCTCTGTATTGATAGAATGCCTGATGGATACGAGAGTAATCATTGTATCAAAATTATTTCTCATCGCAGTTATCTCATCGATTATTTCACTTTGAATCGATGCACTTTCTGCATTGCCGAATTTCTTAAGAAGTTCAGCAAAATCCTTTTCCATTTTATCCAGATCAGGTCTTTCATATAAATAATCTTTAAATTTCATTTGCACCCTCCTCCTTTTCACCATTTAATTATACTATATATTTCCAGATTTACACATTTATTTTGCTTTTTTTCACTTTTTTGGTTCAATTGTAATGGTAAGTTCCATGTTGTATAATGTAAACATAGCAAATAACAAGGAGAAAACTAAATGGAACTCGATATCTTACAGAAGCTTGAAAACTCAGCGACTGAAAAACTTATAGAATATATCAATACTGATGGGCGTGCAAGTCTGTTGTTCAGCGAAAACTATGAAAAATATTCATTTCTTGAACTCGAAATGAGTAAAATGGCTTTTAATCTCTGGCTGTGCTGTGATTATAAGGACTTTGGCGGGAGAGGATTTGCAACCAGACTCATAGAACAGGATGAAACTCTCACTACATCAGAAATAGACATACTCAACGGAAAACTAGAGAGCTACGTTACAATAGTTGAAATTAAGGGATTTAACGAACCATACGTTACAGCTTTTGACGTGCTTAGCCATGCAGAATACAAGCTGCTGGAACCACAAGCATCAGCAATATTAAAAAAAGGTGACTATATGCTGGCAAGGATAGGAGACGTTTTGGGGCATACGAGAATGATTGGCGAAATCAGCTTTATTCCTAGAACAGTCATCCCATACTTTGTGCGTGCCATAATTAGAAAACGAAATGAAACTGAAAATAGCTCTCTGGATTTCCAGACTTTCTTGAAAAATAATACTCTGTTTCTTTACGAGGCATACTATGAAAATGTGTATCAAAACTACGATCCTGGTGATGGAGACATTCTACCTATCTATCAGGAACTTGATGAGTTTGAAGAATACATGTTAATGAAACACTCACCAGAAGTTGTCGACAGACATCTGGCAAATCTAATTGAAATTTATGAGTACTACATAAGCGATGACGAGATGACCTTAAAAGACATCGACCAAATTGATCTCGAACAATTTTTTTCAGATGGAATAGATGAGAAATTTATAACTTCTCCACTCATACTAAAAGAATACATCAGAACATTGAGGGAATATTTAAATTTCCTCTCGAAAAATAGTAGCGACTATAAAAAATCTATCGAAGAACTGAAAATCATCAGCCAGAACAGATTCAATCTAATAAAGGAAGTGCTAAGACAAAATAGACTTTCTCAGGGTGATCCTCTGCTTTCCATCAGGCTCAGAGAAATAGATCATAGACCTACCAATATGTACCTAAATGACTTTGATAGATTTCTTCTGTATATTTATGAAGATCCTTTGGAGCTTACCAAAGCTAGGAAATCGATCAAAAAAAAGGACTATGACACTATGTCGAAGTTCTTTGAAGGCGAGTACAAAACCCTGGGTATTCGTAGAGAGGCTTCGAGCAAATCCATTGTGCAGTTCTTTTACCTAATGGCCATTTCTCTCAAGCTGATTAGAGAAAAAGACGGCATCGCAAAAGCCGTTCCCAAAGCAGAGGAATATCTAAGCCTTTCCAGAGAAGATAAATTTACACTTCATTTGAAGACATTCTGGCAGAACAGTTTTATAAAAAAAGCATTAGATTCTGATTTGTCCACAGCCAGAACCCTTAAACAAGCGTATTTAAAGACGATAGTTCCAGATACTTCACTTCGTATTTCAATGAAAGGTTTTGAACTTGCAGTAGACGCAAGTCTTTATGAGACGGCTTACTTTTTGAGATTACTAGATTTCATGGGGCTTGTGCATCAGTCAGACTGGCGCAGCGACTTCGTTCAGTCTCCAATTGGAAGACTGGTAAAAGCCCATCTTCAGGAATGGGATAAGCCAATGACAGATAAGGTAGTTCAGATGAGAAGACATCAGCACAACAACTAACTTTGGAGGTTTTATGATGAAAAAAGTTGAATTGATGGATTTTTTGAATTTCAAATTTCTCTCAGGCCTTACAGCATCACCCGATGGCACGCGTGCAGCTTTTGTAGTACACACTGCCGACTATGACAACAACAAGTATCTTTCATGTCTTCATATGCTTCAGGGTAGTGATGCCCCCTCAAAGCTTATAGAAGCTGACGATGTAAAGAGTTTTATCTGGCTTGACCACGACACAATATTGTACCCATCAGCAAAAGATGAGGATATTAAAAAAAGAAAAGAAGCTAAAGAACCACTAACATGTTTTTATAGACTTAATGTCAGTACTCTTGAATCAGAAAAGGCCTTTGAACTTCCAATAGACGTAAATTATATCACTCCATTGGAAGACGGTAAGTTCCTTCTACTTGCACTGTTTGACAGGCGCATTGGAAATACATGGGACATCAGCAAAGAGGAAATGGAACAAAAGATAGCTTTGCTTAAAGAAGAGAGTGATTATGAGATTTTGGATGAGATTCCTTTCTGGTTAAATGGCGAAGGCTTCACTAATAAAAGAAGAAACAGATGCTTTGTGTTTGATAGTACAAAAGGAATCATAACTCCGATTACAGATGAATTTACAAATGTTCAATCCGTCCATCTACATCCTGATAAAGATAAAGCTCTTTTAGTGACAGACTCCTTTATTGACAAAATGGGCCTTGGAAATAACATTACAGAATTGGATTTGAACACTCTGAAATTAGAAAAAATATCTCCAATCGAAGATTTTTCATATGATTTTGCAGGTTACTTAAAGGATATGATTATATTCATCGGCAGAGGCATGAAAGACCACGGGATAAATGAGAACCCAAAAGTTTTTCTTTCGGAAGACAGAGGCTTAAGCTTTGTAAGGCTTAACGATCTCAGACAGGATATTGGCAGCTCCGTAGGATCTGACTCCAGGTTTGGCTCTGGCAGAGCGATAAAAATTGAAGGTGAACACTTATATCTGGTAAGCACATACGGCTATTCTTCGCAGCTGTATCGCATTGGGCTGGACGGTATACTAGAGACACTTACAACAGGCAAAGGTTCTGTTGACGATTTTGACGTATCTGGAGACAAAATTTTCTTTACTGGAATGCGAAACTTAGAACTTCAAGAAATATATACCGTAAGTTGCAGGGTCGAAGAAAAGCTCACTAACCTGAATACAGATGTTCTCTCTAACAAGGAACTCTCTGTACCTGAAGAGATCGTCATCCACAACGGAACCACAGAACTCACTGGATGGGTAATGCGCCCGTATAACTACGACAAATCAAAGGTTTACCCTGCAATACTAAATATACATGGAGGCCCGAAAACTGTATTTGGAACCGTATACTTCCATGAAATGCAGTACTGGGCAGGTCAAGGATACATAGTATTCTATATGAACCCAAGGGGCAGCGATGGATACGGTGATAACTTCTCTGATATCAGAGGTAAATACGGCACTGTAGACTATGAGGATTTGATGTTGTTTACTGACATTGTATTTGAAAAGCACCCTGAGATAGACAGATTCAACGTTGGCGTAACTGGTGGCTCTTACGGTGGATATATGACAAATTGGATAATTGGCCACACAAATAAGTTTAAGGCAGCAGCTTCTCAAAGAAGTATTTCAAACTGGATTTCATTTTTTGGTACATCTGACATAGGCTATTACTTTGCAGCAGACCAGGCTGGAGCAACTCCCTGGTCCAACCATAAGAAGCTTTGGGATAATTCACCTCTTAAATATGCTGATAAAGTTCAGACGCCAACGCTTTTTATCCATTCAGATGAGGACTACAGATGCTGGCTTCCAGAAGGACTGCAAATGTACACAGCTCTTAAGTATCACGGAGTAATATCAAGGCTTGTAATGTTTAAGGGAGAAAACCACGAGTTATCCAGATCTGGCAAACCTAAACACAGAGTTAGAAGGATCAATGAAATTACTAACTGGTTCGACAAATATCTCACCAAATGATAAAAACTGGCAGGTGTTATAAATGAATGCACTCAAACAGAAAATGAAAGACAAAACAGCTGTGATATTCTTGGACAAACTGGCTTATAGGTTTTCCAGTCACAATGTAGTATGGGCAGGAGCTTCGTTGACCTATTATCTTATTCTATCACTATTTCCTTTTATAATCGTACTTCTCAACATACTTAGCTACACTTCATTCATACGAGAAGGCGTTCTGTTTGATATGATTCAGTACTTACCTGTAGACATTCAGTTAATTATTGAGGGCTTTGTAGATGACCTTTTGAGATCCAGTAGCGAGGGACTTCTTTCTATAGCCGCTTTAGCTGGTCTTTGGACAGCATCTTCTGGTGTTATGGCGATAATTAAGGCAATAAACCTAGCTTATGATTACGCTGAAAATAGGAATTTTTTAAAACTTAGAGGTCTTTCTGTCTTGTTTACACTGGCTCTTTTGGTGATGATTTCTTTGGTTCTAATATCTCTAGTTTTAGGCCCGTTACTTGGCAAAATGTTATTCGATAACCTTGGATATGCAGAGACATTTTCAAAACTCTGGGGCTACCTGAGGTACATAATCCCCATTGCATTTATGGTGCTTATCTTTGCTCTAATGTATAAATTTAGCCCAAACATAGGTAAAAGCCTGAAAATTCCGTTGAAGTTTGTGCTTCCAGGTGCAATATTTACGACCTTTTTCTGGATTGTACTTTCGCTTCTATTCTCTTTTTACGTTACAAATTTCGGCAAATACGCATTAACTTATGGAAGCCTTGGGGGAGTTATAGTTCTTCTTATCTGGTTATATTACAGCAGTATAGTGCTGGTTGTAGGCGGAGAAATAAATGCCGCTTTAGAGGACATGAGGTTAAATGGCATAAAAGTAGACCCGGAGAAAAGTGCTTTCTACCGAGTCAGATAAACCAGACTAGCCATTCATAGTTGCAAGAACAAGACCTGTTACAGACTTTGCTCCTGCTTGGGAGAGGACTCTGGCGCAGGTTTTTATTGTATTTCCAGTAGTAAATAAATCATCTACCAACAAAATCCTTTTATCTACGATACTATTCCTATCTCTGACTGTGAAAGAACCCTTCAGATTAATCTCTCTTTCAGTCTTGGATAGTCTATTCTGTTCTTTTGTCCATTTGTGTTTTATGAGACTTTTTGAATTATATTCAATTCCAGTCAGTTTTGAAAGCTCGGTTGCCAAAAGAGCAGACTGGTTATAACCACGTATTGCCTCTTTTCTCCAGTGAATCGGCACTGGAACTATTAAATCAAAATTCGTAAGTTCATTTGCATCCATAGCATTTTTCATCAAGATTGCAAAAGGTTTATATAGATAACTTGAGTTCCTAAATTTAAACCTGTGTATAAACTCCCTAACATAACTATTATAAGACACTGCTGCATAAATATACTCAACACTTAAATCGTCAGTACTAAACTTTCTATTTAACACCTCTATCCTGTCTCTGCAGTCAGCGCATATTTTGTCTGGCAGATAAGGAGTCTCCTCTTTACAAAAATAACAGAAGTTTTCTGTTGGAAAGAGTATTTTTAATATCAAAATGTCCACTTCCTCAGTTGTTTATAATATAGTGAAAATAATTTCTTAATTTGCTGTCAAGAGATGAGTATCTCTTAGCGATTGTATTGTTCCTAATCATTTGATACATGAACCTTTTATCTCCAACTAGAACCACAAGCTCTTTCGCTCTCGTAACTGCCGTGTAAAGCAGGTTTCTAGTCAATAACATTGGTGGTCCACTTGAAAGTGGTAAAATCACAGCAGGGAATTCGCTTCCTTGTGACTTATGAATTGTCGTTGCATAAGCTAGTTTCAGGTCATCGAGCTGTTTAAAGTCGTATTCAACCTCTCTGTTGTCATCGAAGATAACTCTCATCGTGTTTTCATCTTCGTCAATAGCACTTATAAATCCGAAGTCTCCGTTAAAAATTCCCTCTCCCTCTTCGTATTCTCGCCCCTCTTCATCTATTGTCCACTGAAGCTGATAATTATTTTTTATCTGCATTACTTTATCGCCAACTCTGTAGATATCTTCGCCAAAGATCTTCTCAGCCTTTAATTTTGACGGTGGATTCAAAGCTTGCTGCAATGATTTGTTTAGTGCTGTTACACCAGTTTCACCTTTCCTCATAGGAGTCAGCACTTGTATGTCTTTAATTGGGTCATAACCGTAAAAATTTGGAAGCCTTGATATGGATAATTCTTCAATAGCTTTTCGAATTTCTTCCCCGCCCACTTTATGGATATAGAAAAAGTCTTTATCCTTTTCATTGAGTCTTGGATGCTCGCCTTTGTTTATTAAGTGGGCATTCATTATTATCATACTCTCAGATTCCTGCCTGAATATTTCATCCAGCCTTATTACTTTGATTACTCCAGAATCGATTATATCTCTTAATACATTGCCAGCTCCAACAGATGGCAACTGATCCACATCACCAACCATTATTAGCTTAGTCCCAGGGCTTATAGCTTTAACAAGATGATTCATTAGCAATATGTCGACCATAGACATCTCATCTATTATTATCGCATCGGCATCTATGGGGCTTTCTTCATCTTTGCTGAATTGAAGATTCTCATTGACAAAGCTTATCTCTAAAAGCCTGTGTACAGTTCTAGCCTCCATACCTGTGGCTTCAGTCATTCTCTTGGCAGCTCTTCCTGTTGGAGCAGCCAAAACAACGTTTAAAGAATTCTTTTCAAGCAGCTTGATTATCGCATTTATTATGGTAGTCTTTCCAGTTCCGGGCCCTCCTGTTATGACTATGACTCCATTTTCCAAAGCTCCTTTTATTGCATCCTTTTGTTTTGAGCCGAACTCAAAGCCCTGTTCGTTTTCAAGGTTCCTTATCCACTTATCTATAGACTCTGAATAATCCTCAGTTTCCAACATATTTAACTCAGCAATCGCCTTGGCAACATTGTTTTCAGCAGTATGATAGGGCATGTAATAAACTACGGTCTCGCCGTCTATTTCAGCACTGAAAAAACTCTGTCGAAGAAGAAGTGCAGTGATTGCATCATCCATTCCATCCTCGCCAGTCCCCAGTAGCATTAGCGTCTTTTCTTTCAATTCAGGTTTAGGCAGATAACAGTGCCCATCACCAGCAGCGCTCATCATTATATATTTTAAACCCGCTTCAAGCCGAAATGGAGAATTTTTATCCATTCCTAATCTCGATGCTATTTCATCAGCAGTTTTAAATCCCATTCCTGTAATATCTTCAGCTATACGGTATGGATTCTCCCTTATTGTGTTTAAGGCATTGCTACCGTATTGGCGATATATTTTCATACTCTGATTTATACTAAGATCATAGCTTTGAAGAGCCACCATAACATCTCGCATTTCTCTCTGTTCGTCATAGGATTCCATAATCCTCTTAAGCTTTTTTTCTCCAATTCCTTCTATTTCGAGTAGTCTTTGTGGACTATATTGAATAATTTCAAGAGAATCTTCTCCAAATTTTTCTACAATCTTTTTAGCTGTCTTTGGCCCAATATGTGGAATCAAGCCAGAGCTTAGGTAGTTTTCTATACCTTTCTCTGTTGAAGGCATAATTGATTTCATCGTCTCAAATTGAAATTGCTCGCCAAATCTGTTGTGGTAAGTCCACTCCCCCTCTAGGAGCACTGCTTCATCCTTTTGAATAAAGGGCGCAATCCCAACGATAGTTATACTTCCTTCAGATGTATAGAGTTTTCCAACAGTATATCCGTTGGACTCATTTCTAAATATTATTTCTTCAACAATCCCCTGTAATTCCACTTTGTCACCTTCTTTCATATATGAAGATTATAACACAAAAAAACCTGACTCCAAACTCAAAATGAGTCAGATTCAGGTTCTTTTAACTATTTAATTGCTTTCGCCAGCTCTTCTGCCTTGTCTGTCCTCTCCCAGGTCAGATCGATATCTGTCCTTCCAAAGTGTCCATAAGCAGCAATATTTTTATATATCGGTTTTTTCAAATCTAAGTCTCTTATTATGGCTGCTGGTCTAAGGTCAAAGTGCTTAAATACGAGATCTCTTATCTCTTCATCACTAATTTTACCAGTGCCAAAAGTCTCTACGTTAACTGACAGCGGACTTGCTACACCTATAGCATAGGCTAGTCCAACTTCACACTTATCTGCTAGTCCAGCAGCAACGATGTTCTTTGCAACATACCTTGCAGCATATGCAGCAGACCTGTCAACCTTAGTGGGGTCTTTACCAGAAAACGCTCCACCACCGTGTCTGCCCATACCACCATATGTGTCAACTATGATTTTTCTTCCAGTAAGTCCAGCATCTCCCATAGGTCCACCTATTACAAAACGACCAGTTGGATTTACATAGAACTTTGTATTCTCATCCATCATGCTAGCAGGTATAATTGCTTTAATTACCTCTTCTATTATGTCTTCTCTTAAATGTTCAAGGTCTATAACAGGGCTGTGCTGTGAAGAAACAACCACGTTTTCTATTCTCACTGGGGTATTGCCATGATACTCAACAGTTACCTGGGTTTTCCCATCAGGTCTCAAATACTCAAGAGTTCCATTTTTTCTTACCTCAGACAGTCTTCTTGCCAACTTGTGTGCAAGTGATATTGGAAGAGGCATAAGTTCCTCAGTTTCGTTGCATGCAAATCCAAACATCATTCCCTGGTCGCCAGCACCTATTTTATCCAGTTCATCTTCGGATAGTTCTTTTTGTTCCAGTGCCTTATCTACTCCTAATGCGATATCTGGTGACTGCTCATTAATTGATGTCAGTACAGCACATGTCTCAGAGTCGAAGCCGTACTTTGCCCTGACATAGCCAATATTCTCAACTGTAGTTCTCGCAATCTTTGGAATATCGACATAACATGATGTGGTTATTTCACCTGACACGAGTATTAAACCGGTGGTCACCATTGTTTCACATGCAACCCTTGCTTCTGGGTCATGCTCAAGTATCGCATCCAGTATGGAATCTGAAATCTGATCACATATCTTATCTGGATGTCCTTCAGTAACTGATTCTGATGTAAACAGCCATTTCTTCATTTGCTTCCTCCTCATAAATAATAAAAAAACCCCTCCAAAAGGAACGGTGTAAGTTTTAAACTACACCTCATCTTTCAGAATCTACATTCTGTGGGAATTAGCACCTGTCTGCCAGGTTGCCGGGTTTCATCGGGCCCATCCCTCCACCTCTCTTGATAAGGTAATCAAGATATTTAACTGAGAGTAATGCTATCACAACAAAACTTTATAGTCAACAGCTATTGTACAAATTTTATATGCATTTATGAAAATTTCATTTATAAAACTACTTGCTTTTTTTTGAAGTCTGGCTTATAATTAAGTAGTTGACAAAAAACGTCGGGGTGTAGCGCAGTTTGGTAGCGCACGTGGTTTGGGACCATGGGGCCGGGGGTTCAAATCCTCTCACCCCGACCAACAAGAAACGCTGGAGTATTCCAGCGTTTTTTTATTATCTTTTTTAAGATATTTGTGTATCTTACCTATCTTCTATTCCCCTTAACGCCAATGCAGCTGCTCCATAGAGCCCTCCATTGTAGCCAAATGGTGACGGTTCAATTATTAATCCTTCATTTGCCTTTTGATATACGGATTTTTTTAGGATTCTGTTTAGTGAATCCTCAAATAGTGAAAATGAAAGGGATACTCCTCCACCTATTACAACTTTTTCTGGGTTAAGCACATTACATACTGCTCCAATGGCTTTTCCCAGATAGTAGCCTTCAAGTTCAAAGGTCTTTAAAGCTATTTCATCGCCTGATAATGCGAGTTCTGAAATGTATTTAGCATCAAGACCTTCAACTTCAGCGCCTCCAAGGCTCCTATAATTCCTCACGATTCCAGGTCCTGCTGCGTACATTTCAAGGCATCCATCGTTCCCACAGTTGCACCTGTGACCGTCTTCTACTACAACCACATGGCCTATTTCACCTGCGTGTCCAAATCCTCCATAGTACAATTTATCGTCTGCAAACACTGCACCACCGACTCCATTTGATACTGTAAGGTATAGAAAATCTGAGTTATCTTTACATGACCCAAGCATTTTTTCTGCAAGTGCACAGGCTTGAGCATCATTGTCAATAAATACTGGAACTCCAAACTCCTCATTCAATATTTCTGCAATTTTTATATCGCCAAGTCCAGAAAAGCTTGCCTCAACCCAAATCCCTTTTTCTGGATCTGCTAGACCAGGAATGGTTACTCCAACTGCTTTTATAGGTTTATCTTTATTCTTTTCCATAATCTCTTTTGAAGACTTTATAATACTGTTTAAAACTAATTCAACTGTTAGCTGACTCCAAGGATGTCTGTTCGCTTCTAAGAGATTACCATCAGTATCAAAAATTCCAACTGCATACTTGGAACCTCCAATGTCGATTCCAAGAATATACTCTTTCATCGTTTTATTCTCCGCTCTTTAGAGCTGAGTCGAAGCTGAATGTGGATGGTTCGAAATTTATTCTTTTAGCGAATTCAAAAGCTTCTTTCGCTCCAAAATTTCTGTCCATACCACTGTCTTCCCACTCAACTGAAAGAGGACCGTGATATCCTATCTGGTTAAGCTCTCTTATTATTCCATCAAAATCCACATCTCCATGCCCAAGTGAAACGAAATTCCATCCTCTTCTCGTATCTCCAAACTCTATATGGCTACCCAAAATACCAGCTTTTCCATCAAGGGTTACTTTTACATCCTTCATGTGAACGTGATATATCCTATCGGCAAAATCTCTGATGAAAATATTTGGGTTTACACCCTGCCATACTAAGTGCGAAGGGTCAAAATTTAGACCTAAAGTCGGCCTATGATCAAAGGTTTTAAATAACTTTTCTGTACTATAGTAGTCGAAAGCAATCTCAGTTGGATGGACTTCAAGGGCAAACTTTACGCCACACTCGTCAAATACGTCAAATATTGGCGTCCAAAGCTCTTTTATCCTCTGGAATGCATCCTCAATCATTTCTTCAGTGGTCTGAGGGAATGAATACCAGTAAGCCCATATTGGTGAACCTGTAAAGCAGGTCACAATTTTTACTCCAAGCTTTTGTGCAGCCCTGGCAGTAATCTTCATCTCCTCAATAGCCCAGGCTCTAATTTCATCTGGTTTCCCTGAAAGCGACGGAGGAGCAAAGTTATCGAGCCTTGGATCCCAGTTGTCACCTACACATTGCCCTGTAAGATGCGCTCCTATTGCCCATACCTTCATATTGTATTTATCAAGCACCGATTTAAACCACTCAAAATATTCCTCGTCATTTAATATCTTATTTACGTCTACATGGGCATGGGCTGCTAATTCCAGACCTTCATAGCCTATGTCACTCATCATTTTACATAGTTCCTCTAAAGAAAGATCCCCAAATTGTCCCGTTGTGATTGTTACAGGTCTTTTCATCGGTAACTCCTTTCTACTCAATCTCTACAACTACTGAATCTCTTGCTGAAGCGTCATTAGCAAAAATTACTTTCATTGTATTAAGAACTTCTTTACCGCTGATTGTGCTTTCTCTGCCCTCAAGAATAGAATTAACAAATTCATCGATTACACCAGTGGATGTGCGCCCACCAGTAGTCTGCTCTTTATTTGAAGTAAGCTGATCAAGTTCGTAGTATATATTTGCTCCATCAGCTTTTTCAACGATAAGTGAAAACTTTTCATCATCATACAGCCTGATAACTCCATGCTGCATGTAAATCTTCGTGGAGTTGTCTTCCTTGCCGTAATTTGTCCAGCCTACGTGCATAGTGGCCATAGCTCCACTTTCAAGAGTGTATATAGCATATGCGTTGTCGTCGACGGAAATTGGTGTGCCGTCTTCATGTTTTTTGTCGAGAGTTGCAAGTTGTGCAAAGGTTTTGATAATCCTTTCTCCTGTAAGAAAATGAATTAGATCAGTCTTGTGAACTCCCAAGTCTGCCATTGTTCCAAAGGATGCGATCTTCTTATCAAAGAACCAGGAATCTTTTTTACCAGTCCAGCCCTCAGGCCCCGGATGACAGAAATTAGTTTGGATAGAAAGAATTTTTCCAAGTTCTCCACTTTCTATGATCTTTCTCGCTTCCACATGAGCTTTTGCTAGTCTCTGATTTTGCCCTATCATTAGGATTTTGCCTGCTTTGTCGGCAGCTTCAACCATTGCTATAGCTTCATCTAACGTCACAGACATCGGCTTTTCGCAAAGCACGTGTTTGCCAGCTTCCAATGCCTTAATGCTTACTTCGGCATGTTGAAAGTTTGGCACACACACACTTACAGCATCTACATCTGATGCCAGAAGCTCTTCTATTGTTTTATACACTTTCCCGCCGTATTCTTCAGCACATTTTTCTGCGCTTTCAGGTGTCCTGTTGTAAAATGCTGCCAATTCACAATTAGGATTTTCGTCGTATTCAGGGATATGTCTTACCTGAGCTATCTTACCACAACCAATAACTCCTATTTTTAACATCAATACACATCCTTTCACAAATATAACTTAACTAAATTTTCTTCTGTTCTGGAAGTTTTGAAGTAATACTGCTATTACAATTATCGCTCCACTTATTGCACCATTCAGGAAAGTTGAAACATCGGCTGCTGTAAGGATGTTGCTGATCATTTTGAACATCAGAACGCCCGTAAAAGTACCAATAATCTTTCCACGTCCTCCGCTCATTGCAGTCCCTCCAATAGCAACCGCTGCTATTGTCTCCATCTCATATCCAACTGCAGCACTTGCTGCTGCAACAGCGGTCATCCTGGAAGCATACACAACAGCTGCCAGACCACACATCATCCCAGTTATAGAGAAAGTAAGGGTTTTAACCAGGTCTACATTTACCCCTGAAAGCCTTGCGGATGTCTCGTTGCTTCCTACTGCGTAAATATGCTTTCCAAGCTTAGTCTGCTTCATAATAATATCGAAGGCGATGGTTATAGCAATAAAGAGAATCATTAAATAAGGAATTTTGATCTTAGGTGCAATCTGTACTCCTCCAACTGCAAGCATTCTGAAACTTGCAAACAGTTCTCTGTCAACCGTAAACGGTCCTCCTGACCCAAAGTGATTGATTATTGAACGACAAGCACCCATCATGGCCATTGTAGCAACCATGGCAGGCATACCGCCTTTTGTTACCAGCAGACCATTGACTGTACCGATAAATATTCCAAAAGCCAGCGCAAAGAGTAGCATTATCCAAGGATTCCCAGTCTTGTTTAGTACAAGAATAGAGAAACCTCCAATTATTGCTACCTGTGAGCCAACTGAAATGTCTATTTGCCCGGCTGATATAACCATGCTCATACCCATAGCCAAAAGTCCAATCATGGTACTCTGGACAAAAATATTGGAAATATTTGTCCACGTGAAGAAGTTTTTATTAACTGTCCCTGCTATTATAACCAAAAGTATGAAGGACAGTACAAAGCTATATTCTGATACTAACAGTTTAAAGATCTTCTTTACTGAAATCCCCTTGATTTCAAACCCATTAGACTTAAGCATGATTTTCAACCTCCAAATTTCCACCTGTTGAGTAATACATTACGTTTTTCTCTGTAAGTTCATCTCTGGACAGTATCCCATTAATTTCTCCTTTGTATAGGACAATACACCTGTCAGCGACTTTATATATTTCCGGAAACTCCGCACTAAATACTATTATCGTCTTTCCTTGTTCTGCCAGATTTAGTATCAGATGGTAGATTTCAAATTTTGTACCTACGTCAATACCCTGTGTCGGGTTATCAAATAGCAGTACCTCAGCATCTGCCTCCAGCCACTTACCTAATATTACTTTTTGCTGGTTTCCACCTGATAGAGATGTTATTACATTGCGAGGATTTCCCGCTTTTATATCCAGAGTTTTCTTGTGTTTTTCGTATTTTTTCTCTATTTCTTTATTCGATATAAGTGGTTTTCTATATTTTGCATTCAAAAATGCCATATTAAGATTGTCAAGTATCGATAAATCGTTGTGTATACCTCTCTCTTTTCTCATTCTGGGTACCAGTCCGATTCTATTTCTCATGAATGTACGAACACTGGACCCTGATTTAATTTCTCTTCCCTTTACAATAATTTTGCCCTTAAAAGGTTCTTCCCCAAATAAAGCATCTGCCAACGAATCACGTCCACTTCCTTGTAGACCTGTTATAGCTAGAACTTCTCCTTTGTGAACATCGAAGCTTATATTGTTAAAATACGTGCCTGTAAGTCTTTTTACAGATAGCGCAATTTCATCTCTTGCACGGCTGACGTAGTGTGAAAAGTCTTCCTCTACAAGATATCGACCAATCATCATCTCTGTGAGTTTGTCTTCGTCGATGTCTTCAAAATTACCCTTTGATACTAATTTACCGTCTCTGAGAACATAATATTTCTCGCAAATATCAAATAGTTCAGGCATTTTGTGAGAGATATAGATGAAGCTCACGCCCTGTTTTTGAAGCTGACGCATGATTTCAAACAATGAGAGTATCTCATGAGTATTCAAAGCAGTTGTTGGTTCGTCCATAATTATCAGTTCACTCTTAAATAGCAGTGACTTAGCTATTTCAACCAGCTGTTTATCGGCAGCCTGTAAATTCCCCATAACTTCATCTGGATCAATTTCTACATTCATTCTTTCAAAAACGGCTGCACACTGTTTTTTCATCTCGTGTTTGTTTAGAAAAATCTTCTTACTATTTATTTCCTCTGCAAGAAACATATTTTCAAATACTTTCAGGTCATTGCACAGGTTTAGCTCCTGGTGGATAAATCTTATTCCCAGCTGGTTTGCGACCCTGATATTCGTCATTTGAACTTTTGCCCCGTTGATGAATATCTCGCCACTGGTAGCGGTATATGTCCCTGCAAGAATGTTCATCAGTGTAGATTTCCCAGCGCCATTCTCACCTACCAGCCCAACTATTTCGCCTGCGTCTATCATAAAATCAACATTATCAAGAGCGCGAACAGGCCCGAAATCCTTCACTATCCCTTTCATTTCTACAAGCATATACTCACTCCTTTCTATTATAGGTATATGTATGTGAATGAACCGACCATCTATCAGATCGGTTCATTCGGTTTATTCAATGATAAAATTGTTCTGTATTAATTAGAAGTTTCCGATTGAGTATCTTTCTTCGTAGATATCACTTGCTCTATATTCATCAAACGTATAGTCTGCTCCACCAGCATTACTGATTGAGAAGGATGGAATCAAATACTGTCCGTCTTTAAGAACTGCTCCAGTGTAAGTCTCGCCATATAGGTGAGAAACTGAAAGTCTTAAAGCTTCTCTTATAAATGCAGGTGCAAAGTAGAATGTTGTGAATTGGATACCAGTATTAGTAGTTTCAAATTTAACCATTGTATCTTCACGTCCGCCAACAGATGTCATAAGCTTAATGTTGAAATCTGCATCTCCTGTATAAGCTTCCAATGCGTTCATAACACCGTCAACTACTTCGTCGTCGTGAGTTACAATAAGGTCTAGAGCTTCGATTTCTGCAACTGATTTGGAGTTCAGCCAGTTTTCCATTTCTTGCTGAGCTTTTTCAGTTGACCAGTCAGTTACAAATGTATTTGCAACTTGCTCAAACTTGGAATCGATAACAGCATCCATACCGTCACTACGCTGTGATGTAACAGTTGAACTGTCGCCTACAAATCTTAGATATTTTACATTGTCGTAATCTTTGTAGAATTCGTTCAGGTATTTGCCCATAAGTTCTGCTATACCGTAGTTATCTCCCATTATTTCTCCTACAAGACCTTGGAAGTTGCTGATAAGTCTGTCGTATACAACTAACTCAATTCCTGCATCGAGAATACTTTGAGCAGCACTACGAAGTGCTTCACCTTCCATTGGCCACAACATAATTAAATCAACGTCGCCGCCTGCAATAAGGTTTTCAATAGAGGTAATCTGGTCAGAAGCCTCTAATCCGTCTTTAACAACGATTTCTAACCCATCGTGTTTAGCCATCAGAGCATCCGCTTCCATCTTAGCGTGCGCTACACTCTCACCTGTAAATCCATGGTCACCGGACGGAATTACTACGCCGATCTTATAACCTTCTCCTGCTGGCGCTCCATTTTCTGCTGGTTTAGCACATGCCGCAAGTGAAAGTACCAAAGTGAACACTAAAAGTAATGACAATAATTTTTTCAATTTTACTCCCCCTCCATTTTGTTTTATGATAAACGAACTATTCGTTTTATCCAAAGGTTATAACGCCTTTTACATAACCATCTGTCTTCTTGATGGACTTTTCTAATATTTCCTTCATGGCTTTCATGTCTCCGAATTCAGCGGTATGAGTAACGAGTCTCCTGGTGTCGTAAACTCCTCTTTCTATGAGGCTTCCTGTACCCTTTGTCAGATCCCTGAATCTCTTGTTGCTCTTCGGTGCCACATTTAAAACTTCCAGTCCGGTTGTATGCCATCTCGTTCCATTGAAGGTTCTTTCTCCTCTGTGCCAGGATCCAATAACAAGTTTTCCAGCCTCATGGGCTGTAAGTTCAACAGCCATGTCAAGGGCACTTTGATTTCCTGCAAACTCAATGACTATATCAACACCACCCTCAGCCTTAATTCTCTCTATTTCAATTTTGCCTTCTTCTGAATTTGAATTAAAGCAGTTTGGAGTGTATTCTCGGGCAATTTCAAGCCTCTCATCACTTATGTCAAATACAGTTACCCTGCCTGCCGGAGAACCTCTTAAAAGCCCCTGTAAGGTCAGTATCCCCATGTAGCCGGCCCCTACTAATACAACGCTGTTACCAGGATTTATATTGGCTTTCTGTAAGATATTCACTACACAGACAGCAGGTTCACCAACCCACTTTAGATAATCGGTTTCTTCCTTTGGAATTTTTGCAACACAGTCGTACTCCACATTAAAATGTGTTGCCATCATCTCATCTCCGCCTGTGCCGACAAATACTTTATCTCCAATTTCGAACCCTTTTACGTCTTCACCTATACCTACAACTACGCCAACACCTTCATGCCCAAGTCTGTAGGGAAAAGGATGCGGTGCATCCATACCTCTGTAGAGATATGAATCCCAAGTGCAAATTCCAACGGCTTTTGTCTCTACTTGTAATTCTTTATACCCAGGTTCTGGAAGTTTCTCATCTCTAATCTCAATTTTTTCTGGCCCGGTTACCCATAATGCCTTTATTTCCAATATAACACCCTCTTTCTATAAGCGACTTTCCAGTACATCCGTTATCTCATCGACACTTGCTGTACCCGTTTGCCCTATTTTCTTTATTGTTACAGAGGATGATGCATTTCCCGTGTATCCAGCCTGAAGTAGACTGGCACCCTTTGCAAGGGAAAAAACTATCCCTGCATTACATGCATCTCCTGCTCCAACGACGTCTATTTCTCCATCTACTTTGAAAGCAGGTATTTTATACCCATTTCCGTCAAAAAGAACTGAACCATTCTCTCCAAGGGTAACGTATACAGGCTTTCCGCCTTCAATATACAATTTCTCAGCGTATTTTAATGCTTCACTTTCATTGATATTCTCTTCGTCAAGCCCAAATACCTGGGCTATTTCTTTGTGGTTACATTTTAATATAATATTTTTAAATTTATTAATATTTACCCTCGAATCAGCGTACCAGATTATATCTGAATACTTTTCAGCGAGCTTTGAAAGCCCAACCTGAACAAATCCTGTAACAGCTGCACAATCAGGCTCTGTGTACTGGTCGCTAATTATTACAGCATCCACACTTGGCAGAATCTCTTCAAGATTTTTTAGTAGAGATTCTTGCAAATGCATCGGTGTCTTCGAAAAATTTTTAATATCCAGCCTGTTTAGCTCTTTCGCTTTTTCATCTTTATGATACATTGGCTTAACATAAGTGTTTGTAAATCTCTCATTAGTGCGAACCATATGGCTAGTGTCCGCTCCTCTTTTTTTAAGTTCTTCAAGAAGTTCATAGCCTTCGCCGTCATCTCCTACAATGCCAACACAACTCACATCAGCACCCATAGCTAAGAGATTATTTGCGATTGTTCCACCTGCTCCTGGATACAGTTGCCTTCCAACAACCTGATATGCTATAAGATCGGTCTCTAGTGAAAGTTCATCTTTATCTCCGTCGATAAGCAGGTATTTGTCCAGACTAAAGTCTCCAAACACTACTATGACTGGTTTCTTATCGTTTTTCAATATATCAATAATCTCGTTGTAATCCATGTAATCACACCTGGTCTATATATTTTTATCTAAAATTATCGCTTCCTTTGCCAGGCTTGGCAGCGTATCTTTATGCTGCCCCTGAACATAATAACTTGTTCCGCCATCTGCAACTGTCCTTGCGAGGATTGTCTTCCACGGTCTGAAATAGTATCTGACATCAGACTTTGGAGGAGTTTTTTCATGTCCCTCATCGGGTATATCGTGGATATCAAATACAGCTGTTGTAAAGTTAGCTATTTTTTCTCCTCTTTGGTGAGCCACGTTCCTAGCCATTGCTAGTGCTTTCAGGTACACCTCAGGGCCTGCAACTGCAGAGCCAAAGTTTAAGAAAACCCCACCTTCAAGTTTGGTTATGGTCTGTGCATATATTAAAAAATCAATATATGATGCTTCACCAAGAACAGCCCCATCAGCATTGGGGTGCTCGTGGATTATATCACTGCCTATACCTATGTGTATTGTACAGGGTATCCTGTAGCGGTAAGCGTTTGCAAGTACACTGTATTCGCGATATGGCAGGTTGTTTTCCCAGATATATCTTCCCAGTGCTTCACCAGCTCCCAATCCATCTTTTACCCCTTCTTTAAGAATATCATTCATTAAACCAGTTTCTCGCCATAAACCAAATTGTCCTACGCTTACATACTTGGCGACCGATTCGCAACTTTCTCCTATCATAGAAAATTCGAAGTCGTGTATACCGCCTGAACCATTTGTGGCGTAGTGATTGATAAGCCCTCTTTTCATCAGCTCAATCATATATGCAGAACATCCTGAGCGGATTACATGTCCTCCGTACATCAGCATAGAAGCTGCATTGTTTTTCTTTGCGCCAACCATGGCTTCTGCAAGGGCTTTAATTTTTTCATTTTGCATAACAGGAGGTGTATCATCAACTGGAATAAGCACTTTCATCAAATCAACATCGTGTATTCTTTCATTTAAAGGCTTAACTATTAGTTTGCTTGTATCAAATTTTTTAAAACTCATTCCAAGACCTCCCCAGGAAATCCATGAGTCTTTTGTTGTCTGAAAAATCCGGAATTACGCAGTCTGCTCCTGCTCTTATAAGCCTTTCCCTCTTCCATTTGTCGACAGAACCATCTTTGTCTTTCTCGTTGGATGCAATTGCTATAGCATATGACCCAGTATTTTTTGCTAACTCAATTTCTACAAATCCATCTCCAAATGTGAGCAGATCCGAACCTTCAAGCGACTCTTTTTCTATTAAATCTTTCAATACCTCTTCCTGTGAGCAAAGAGTTGTGTTCTTGTCAGTTGCACCATGAATGCCCTTGAAATAATGATCTATTTTCAAAAGTTTTGCTTCATTTATTACATCTACTTCATCTGTACCACTGGTCAGATAACATTCAATCCCTAAATCATTCAACATCTTTAATAGCTCCTCTACTCCAGGAACTAAATACTTATTTGTATCCTCTCCTCTTTCCAAGGCTTCTTTTCTGGATTTAATTTGAATCTCCAGACGTCTCAGATACTCAGCCTTGTATTCGAGAGGATCTTTTGGCTCTCCACCGAACTTTTCAATTTCTTCAGCAAGATGGATACACTGGAAGATTGTCTGTTTCCCTGTGAGGGTGTCGACAAAGTCCATTACAAGCTTCTTAGCATCTTCAACTTTCGGTGCATTAGGTGCTTTTAAGAGCTCCTCGGTAAAGTACTCATACATAATGGGCTGCCAGCCTTCACGCACCAGACTTACTGTGCCATCAAAGTCGAATATTGCGTATTTTGGCTTGTTCCCGGATGGGTAGTTTATTATTTCCACATCCCATGTGGTCATAAGCCTTTCTCTAACATTCATAATCAGAGCATGATTATAAACCATGTGCAAGTCCTCTATCTGCTCCATACTGTATGTTGGAGCAATTAGGATATGATCACATAGTTCTTTCATTTTGCCCCCATCGCGTCCTCCGAAGGCAACTGTAGTAATTCCCATCTTTTTTGCTGTATCTAGCACGTGAACAATGTTAGGTGAATTTCCACTTCCACTGTACACTATTAAGAGATCACCTGCTCTGCCAAGTGTCCTTAGTTGAATGCTAAACACTTCTTCATAGCTAAAATCGTTCGCAAGGCATGTAAGGATGGCAGTAGAATCATTAAGGCTCACTGCCCTGAATCCTTCTCTGCCATCTATACGACAACCTTTAATAAGATCATTAATTAAATGTGAGGATGTTGCTGAACTTCCTCCATTCCCCGCAGTAAAAATCATGCGGTCATCAATTTTTCGTTTAACTACTTCATCTGCAATACTTTTTAATATATCAAAATCTGTCTTGTTTAAAGCTTCAGATACTTCTTTTGAATATCGCACTGGATCATTGGATCCGCTGTAATAAGTCATAAATTATTATTCCCCCTAATAACACGATGCCTTCTTCTACACTGTATTATTACCCCATTTTATAAGAGTCAAATAATAATTATGATAACTACCAGCCTCTTCTATCATTCAGATAAGTTTCATAAGCTGCTTTCAGCTGATTTCGCCTTGCCTCTGTAGGTGCAAGAGTATATATTGGTACCAGAGGATCATTTCCAAACCCACTGATTGATGGATTAGATAATGAATAGTTGAACCAGTTAGAAAACTCACTTGGATTCATTTCAAATGAGCCATATGCTGGGTAAGCATATATTCTTGAGCTAGCTTCATTCTTAAATGTTTCAGATACACTACTTGAACTGGTAGAAACTGAAAGCCCAGCAGAAGCAAACAGAGCGTTAAACGAAGCTTTAGTATCTTTTTCAAAATCACTCATCCCCAATGTGTATCTACTGCTTGCGTAAGTTGAATACTCTAGCCTGCCGCCCATTCTTATCGATCTTAGGACGTGAGTGCCATATTTCTTAAACAGCTGTACTGGATCAGCATTTTTCAGTTCTATCAAAAATGATGGATTGAGATAATCTGCAAGATTGAAGCCTAGGTCGCTGATATATACTCCATACTGAGGAGCTTCGAATATTATTGATGCCCTCTTATTACTAACCTCGCTGCCTTCCATAGTATTTTCCTTTATCTGCGAGCTGCCTCTGAACAGAAGAGAACCCTGATCCAAATTATGGGCTTCAGATAGACTTCTATAATAGGTTTCCAAATCACTTCCACTTGCAAACTCACTTATGCTGTAATTGGCATCTATTTTTTGAATCCTTCCATCAGCAAGAAGTCTATTTATATCCAAGATATAATACTCGCTTACACTCTTAACATCTGCGTAATAACCAGTAACGCCATTGTAGCCACGACCAAGGTATTGAAGCCCCTTAAGTGAACTATCTGACGTCTTCAAAGGAAACCCTACAGTCCCCCTGTTTTGCGCTGCAAAGTAATCTCTCAGTGCATCCAGGGCAGGTGTATTAATTATTGTGCCAAGTAAAGTTTTATTAATGCTCTTATCAAGAACTCCTGGATTGACGAATATTTCAATCGACTCGGATGTTCCTTCAGGCTCCTCAGATACTTCGGGCACTTCCGGTTCTTCAGGTTCTTCAGGAAGTGGTGGCTCAACCAGTATTGAATCTGGTTCGTACTTTAAGAAAGTTCTCTTCAGAAGAATCATTGCCTGCTCTCTGGTAGTATTGTTGAGTGGTGAAATTTTACCTTCGCCAGTACCAGCCATTATTTCATTCTTATAGGCAAACTTCATTGCTTCAAGAGCCCATGACGCAATGCTCGATGCATCATTAAAAGGAAATGATGGTCCAGGGCTAACATCCAAATCTGGATTAAAAACTCTCAAGGCACGATAAATCATTACTGTGATTTCCTGCCTTGTAATGTTATTTCCAGGAGAAAAAGTATTAGCTGAAGTTCCGTTAACTATACCTATTGCATATGCTTTTAGTATTTCTGGGTTTGAAGTGTCGATAAATGGATTTGCTCCAACTGTCGGTACAGTCCCTCCAAGTTTTTCAAACAATTTTACCGCTATTACGGCAAACTCCTCTCTGTTAATAAACCTATTGTAGTTATTTTCTATTTGAGGATAAGATAAACCATTTGCAAATGCTTCTTCAAGCTCTGATACAGCCCAACCGCTCTGGGTTCCATCGAATTTTGAGGAATCCGCATAGCTGTTTAGTGACAGCCCAGGGCTTAAAATAAGTGACATGCTAAGTGCAAATACTAATAACAGTGCATATTTCCTCTGTCTGCTTTTATTGCCTGACATTTTCATCACACCTTTCTATATTTATTAATTAGTCAATTCACTTTATTAATCTATCGCATTAATTGATAGATATTTATTACCCTCAATATGTTAATATTAACCAGTATCAATATAAAAAAAGATGCTTGAAATTGTGCAATTTTACAACTCTGCAACCCCTTCGCTTTATCTATGTAATACATATGTAATGTAATTGTAACCCCTTTGCTAGGCACTACATTATATAATAGGTTTAACTATGGGACATAAGAAAGGATAATAATATGAAAACTAAGAGAACGTCTTTATTTATAATACTTATTGCTGCAGTAGTATGGTTGAGCCCAGTCAAACCAGCGGAAGCTTCAAATGTAGTTATGCCTGCGCAAATCTATGAAAAAGTAGTTGAAACGGATATTGGTCCTGGTGTAGTACACGAAAGCAGACAAAGATTCACAGCCAGCGGCTGGTGGAATATAAATGTAATCCGAATAGATCTTACAAACGAGTACAATTCCCTTGGGAGCCTTTACAATCCATTGGGAGTATCCAACAGGGACAGTATTAGCGCGATGGTCGAGAAAAATGGTGCTATAGCTGGAATCAATGGTGATTTTTACAATTATACTCCCGTTCCAAACTCACTAGGAGCGCTGATCGACAACGGTAAAATCATATCATCTCCAAATAAACTTCCAGTATTTTATCTGGAAGACCAGGAAGCTTTTATCGATTACTTTACAACCAATATGTCTTTGACAAACTGGAGAACAGCATATCAAATGCCTGTTATGAGCATAAATAAGGTGTCCAACAACTTCGACACAATAATGCTTTTCAACTCTGACTGGGGCGAGAAATCTATAGGCAACAAATTTCACCCTGATTTAACCGAATTCCTGGTAATAGATGGAATGGTAGTTGAAAAGAGAACTAATGGCGAGCCTTTCACCATACCAAAAGACGATTCTGCATTTGTAATGGCTTCAAGATCATCACATGTCAATAATTTTGAACCTGGGGACAGAGTCATACTTGAAATTTCAATTATTCCAAATCACGAAAACCTCCAATTTGCAATCAGTGCAGGTGGAATGATTTTGATCGATGGACAACCATCTAATACCGACGTTGTCGTAGCGGGAAATCATCCAAGGACTGGCATGGGGATCTCAAAGAGAGGCGACGAGGTAATCCTAGTTACTATCGACGGAAGAGACACGTATTTTCAGGGAGTATCCCAGGAGATGTTTGGAAGTATCATGAAAGACCTCGGTGCATGGAATGCAGTCAATCTTGACGGTGGTGGGTCAACTACAATGGCATTAAAGCCCAATGGGGAATCTAAAGCGACCGTAGTAAACAAACCCAGTGAAGGAACCCAAAGGCTTGTCGTAAACGGAGTAGGAGTGTTCAGCTCAGCTCCTTATGGCAAACCTGCATATATAAATATAACTGCTGATAAAGACAGCCTCTTTACAGGTGAATCAGCGAAATTAAACGTTAAAGTATACGATAGAAACTACAACCTTCTATCTTCTAATCCTTCTGGCATCAAGTGGAGTGTTTCAAGAAATAGTGGCTCTGTTAGCGGAGGCAACTTCTTTGCAGATGAGGCAGGAATCGCTAAACTCGATGCATCCTATGAAGGAGCCACTGGAACCATAGAATTGCGAGTTTTATCTGAGCCTGAGGAGATTTTAACTGCTACAGACAGAATCAACGTAGCCCCTGGTGGAACAGCTTCTCTGGGCACCCTTAAAGGAGTTAGCAGTGGTGGTTATACAGGTAATCTGTCATACAGTAATGTTAAAATAGAAACCGTTGGCGGAATTGGAGAGGTTAGAGATGGAGTACTTTACGCATCCAAGAATCCAGGTAGTGGAGCCATATTTATAAGTTCTGGAAATGCAGTTAAAACCATATATGTATCGGTAGGAACACAAATTATGTTCGTAAGTTCCTTTGAGAACGAAAGTGAATTCAGCTTTTCAGGATATCCGGCTGCTGTAGAAGGATATGTGGCAGCTTCAAAAGAAGCTATCGATGGCAGCAGAAGCATAGAACTTGGTTATGACTTCAGTTTTGGTACTGGAACCAGAGCTGCATATATAGATTTTAATACAACTCCTGATGGCATTCCTTTGCCAGGTTCTCCATCAAAAGTAAGCCTGTGGGCATATGGAGATGACTCAGGTGCATGGCTTAGAGGTACAATTATTGATGCACAGAATAAGAGCCACACTATAGACTTTGCAAAGACCATAGACTTTGTTGATTGGAGGCAGCTTGAAGCTTCAATACCAACAGATGCGACCTTCCCTGTAAGCCTAAAGAGAGTCTATGTTGCTGAAGTTGATGAAAGTAAACAAACCATGGGAAGCATCCTAATAGACAATTTAAGCGTATTTACACCAACACCGTATGATTATTCAATAGTCCCTCAAAACTCAAAAGTAAATGACCCACTAAATACAAATACATCGTCAAATAATGGTTCATACAGAATGACAGTATATTCAGAACCAGTGATCAGCGGAAATACGCTTTTTGCAAGAGTTGTGTCTACGGATAGATTAGTAGGCTTAACCCAAAGGCTCTCTGGTTCAGATTTAGGCATTCAGATAGGAAATATGACTCAGAACTTTAAATCAGCTCTTTTCCATTCAAAGATTATGTCAGCAGGGGCAACCTACGGAGTTGAAAGAAATCGAAACCTTGCAGTAATAACACTTCAGGCTGGTTCAGGAGGACTTAGAACTCAGGACAGCAGCCAGTGGACAAAGCTCGTTCAGGAGCTTGAGTATGGTACAGAGGATAATCTTGTATTAATCATCAACAGACCTATTTCTACATTTACGGATACTATGGAAGCAGAACTTTTCCATGAACTAGTAGCACAAGCTGCTGAAGATGGAAGAAATATATTTGTCGTACAATCGGGCTCTAAAAATGACTCACAACTTAGAGATGGTGTAAGGTATATTGAGCTGACTGGTACTAAGGCATCAAAACCAGATGATCTATCTTCCTATAGTTACTTCGAGCTAGTCCTTGACGGCAGAAATGTAAGCTACGCGGTTGTACGCCCATTTTCTTTGAATAATTAATAATTTGATATTTAAAAAGACTAAGGACCTGCGTTTGCAGGTCCTTAATTTATTGTTGAAGTTTACTTCTTACGTCTTCTTAACAATGCTCCCAGTCCTAGTAATGCAATTCCGTACCAACCGTTTATATCCACGCTTCCAGTCTTAGGAAGTACAGGAGCTTCAGGTATTGGCTCTTCAGGAATTACTACTTCTGGTTGTGGTTCTGGAATTACCGGTGCCTCTGGTACTTCTTCTTCCTCAACTTCTTCAACCTCATCAGGTTTTGGATCTGGTCTTTCTGGTCTTGGTCTTCTAGGTCTTCTTGGTCTTTCAGGTGTTGGATCTGGATCTGGCTCTTTGTCTTTAGTCTTGATGTTGACGACTGTTATTTCAAATATACCGTCATCAGTAGTATCTTCACTAAAGTAGAACTCTCCATCTCCTTCTTCCTGTTGATATCCACTTCTCGGTCTCTCAACCAGTTCATACCATCCTTCTATTAAGTCATCGAATACCGCTATACCATCTTCATCTGTAGTTGCAGTACCGACCAACTTACCATCTCTATAGAGGTCAAATACGAATCCTTTTGCTGATAAGTTTTCACTTGTAGCAGTTGGTTTTACACTAATTGAAGTTCCGCTGACTAACTCATTGTAATCAGATGATACTGTTATTCCTCCTGGGGATACTCCGTATACATATTCTGGGGAGTCATCCTCATCTTCAATATCTTCTTCAGATCTTACAATCTTCCTAACAATAAGTCTTCCAGCCCAATTACCGACAGTTTCATCGTCTTCGTCCGTGATTGGATTTTCGCTTTCTGGAGGATATCCAGATGCTGTTGCTGCATTGTAAACTTTGCCAGCTTCAACATCTTCTTCTGTTATTGTATATTTGTAAGTGCCCTTTGTAGATTGCCCTGGTTCAAGCTCGTCGTCTTCAAGATCAATCAGTACTTCAAGGGTATCATCATATACGCTAACATCCGTTAAGGTTACATTTCCAGTATTGGTTACTGTGAAGGTGTAAGTGATAACATCTCCTACAGCACCAAATAGTGTTTTATCAGCTTCTTTGGTTAGACTGATGTCTGGGGCATTACCTAGTGGTACTTCTTCATCATCTTCTTTAGGATCTGTTTGCTCTGATTTAGCAATTGCTTTGTTATAAACACTGCCTTCGTTTACATCATCTTGCGTTATCTTATAGGTTCCTTCCAAGGTTATACTTTCTCCTGGTAGCAAGGTTCCTATTTCTGGATCTGAGCCTACTGAGTATTCAAAGTTTGCTAATTCTTCTTCTACTTCTACTCCTGTCAGAGTTACATTTCCTGTGTTCGTTACTACGATTTCATAGTTGATGAAATCGCCTACGCCAAGTTCTTCTTCCTTATTTGTTGCTACTTTACTTATAGTTAGACTTGGGTTTTGACCGAGTGGTACTTCTTCATCATCTTCTTTAGGATCTGTTTGCTCTGATTTAGCAATTGCTTTGTTATAAACACTGCCTTCGTTTACATCATCTTGCGTTATCTTATAGGTTCCTTCCAAGGTTATACTTTCTCCTGGTAGCAAGGTTCCTATTTCTGGATCTGAGCCTACTGAGTATTCAAAGTTTGCTAATTCTTCTTCTACTTCTAC
>JAVEXI010000002.1:72942-78758 GCA_034004165.1 Gudongella sp.
TCTCCTGTTACTGTTGCATTGTCTGTTGCAGTAACATCTTCACCATCTGGATCTTTACCTGTAACAGTTGCTGTGTTTTTAACTTCTCCTGCATCCATGTCTGTTTGAGTTATTGTATAGGTCCCTGTTACCGTTGCTGTTTCTCCTGGTTCAAGGGTTCCTATGTTCTCACCACTTAAACTCAATCCTGGAAGTGGATCTGCTAAAACTACATTTGTTAAAGTTACATTTCCTTCGTTCTTTACAAGGAAAGTATATGCTATTTCATCTCCTGCTTTGGTAAAGGTCTGTGGGTCTGCCGACTTCACTAGACTTATTGCTGGTTGACGTTCTCCTGTTACTGTTGCATTGTCTGTTGCAGTAACATCTTCACCATCTGGATCTTTACCTGTAACAGTTGCTGTGTTTTTAACTTCTCCTGCATCCATGTCTGTTTGAGTTATTGTATAGGTCCCTGTTACCGTTGCTGTTTCTCCTGGTTCAAGGGTTCCTATGTTCTCACCACTTAAACTCAATCCTGGAAGTGGATCTGCTAAAACTACATTTGTTAAAGTTACATTTCCTTCGTTCTTTACAAGGAAAGTATATGCTATTTCATCTCCTGCTTTGGTAAAGGTCTGTGGGTCTGCCGACTTCACTAGACTTATTGCTGGATCTGGAATCAATGTGTTTATAACATTATTTCCAGAGTAAGTTGGATTGTATCCAGGAACGAGAACCTCTTCAACTTCATAACTAATAAAACTTCCATTATTATCAAACCAGATAACTTCATCAAAAGTATAAAGCCAATTGCCGTCGTCATCTACACCGATAGTTTTTGTATTAACTACTTGGTTACCTCTTTTGAGTTTTACAGTAATATCATCTGGCCTGTTTTCAGTTAAGCCATAGTCAACCCATGTTTTTGTCCCATTTATTATGATTCCGTTGGCTGATGCTTTCGGCTCTGGGAAATTATATTTTGTATTTGGTTGTGCTCCATTTGGTGCAAGAGTTGTAGTGCCATTCGTCGGATATAGATTATTTATTAAAAACCCTGATGCTTCTGTCTTAATCTGAATTTTATATTTTATAGTGACTTTTTCATTAGATCCTAAGTTTAGACCATTAACTCTAATACCATCAGTTGTTTTTGTTACTGTAACTCCATTTGCTACGTTATTATCTAGCGCTCCATTTTTATAGCCGTTAATAATTGGAGTCTGACCTGCTGTATAATTAAAATTCGGTCCCATTGGATCTACTATAATCCCATCTACTATAGTATTATTTAGCTTGTGAGCGATACTATTCAAATCTGTCGCTAAATTAGTAACTGTGCTTGTATCATAAAAATAGCCTTCTCCAGAAGATATATCCTTCATAAGTTGGATTGCTTGGGCTTTGGTTATCCCTGTCTCAGCACCTATTTCTATGCCTACTGTAAATACTTTATAGCCTTTGTCTTTTAATGCTTTGGATTCATTCTTAGTTCTAGTTCCATGATTTGCAGTATATTCAGAACCGTTTCCATTAACACTACTGCCACTATAACTATAGGTCGGCACGCCATCACTAATCAGTATAACAACTTTATTAACAGCACTGCTCACATCTAAAATTGTACCTGCTTCCCTTAAAGCTTGTTGTGTGAAGGTACCTCCATGCCATATACTGATATTTTCGTTTCCGCCATCCCAATTATTACTTCCCCTATTATCAGGGGTTGTACTTGGAATCTGTGAAGTAATACTACTCGCATTCTGGGTCAATGTTTTATGAGACCAATTTTTAGTACTACCTTGATATGATCCCCAAGTTCTGCTCCGCCCATCAAAAACTGAACTACCATAGGTCACAAGTGCTACTTGAAATGCTCCATTATTAGATAATAAATCATTTACAAAACTTGTTGTATTGGTTCTTGCTATTCCAACTCTATTATTAGTTTTCATACTATTAGAGTTATCATAGACAATTACAACATCTGTGGGCTCAACAACTGGGCTATCTGCTCCAGTGACCTCGAGTTCAATATAAAACTCTCCAGGTTTACTGCCGTACGAAACTTGCTTATTTATAACAGCAGTACCAGGTATAGTTATAGCACTTTGATTGGATATACTTCCATACACGTCACTATTTGGTTCTGCAGCATGTGTTTTTAACAAAAAAGGCGTTGCACTTAGAACCAATGAAAATGCTATTATAAACGCAAGAATTTTTCTTTTTTTCTGTTCCATATAAATCCCCTCCCCTCAGATAAATCTCTGTAGCTGTCTATCTGCACCATAGGCATCATCCTTTCAATCTCTTAAAACACAAAAGTTGCTATGCACACTTACATAGCAACCTGACTATCATTATTTTATCTCAAAAAGCTTAGACTCCCCTACTGCTGTCTACCAGACAAAAAGGAAACGCTTCTCCACACGTGTCTATTCGACTATATGTAGAGGTTCTTCAGCTTTATATAAGACAATCTAAAGATTCATGGCTTTGCGTCCCTACCTTTCGGTAGGTTTGCCCGTGATATATTAAATATCCATTTTAGGATAATTTAATCATAATAATTCCATTTTTATAATTTATACGTTTATTTCATTATATTACTATGTTACCTCAAAGAAGTTAAATTAAACGTTTTTCGCAGTTATATTTCAATTTTATTTCAGTTTTATTTTGGTTTTACGGGCAACCGAGAAAAGAATGCGGGCGACCAAAGGTCGCCCCTACGATAGATTTAAGAATTATCCATACAATAAGGGCGATCAAAAGTCGCCCATACGAAAGGATTTAAGAATTATCCATACAATAAGGGCGATCAAAAGTCGCCCATACGAAAGGATTTAAGAATTATCCATACAACAAGAGCGATCAAAAGTCGCCCATACGAAAGGATTTAAGAATTATCCATACAATAAGGGCGATCAAAGATCGCCCCTACAATTATTAAAGATTGCTATAAATAAGGACGGTCGGAGACCGTCCACATTATCTATAGAATTTCATTCTTTCGCTTTCTTTCATGCTCTTTTCTAGGAATCCTATGGAATCTAGTGATTTCCCAGTTCCTATTGCCACGCATTCTACTGCGTTTTCTGCAAGTCTGGTTGGTATACCTGTCTTTTCTTCTATTAGTTTATCCATGCCGTTTAACATGGCTCCTCCGCCTGTCAGGTAAACTCCTACATTACTAATATCTGATGCAAGCTCTGGTGGTGTTTTTTCCAAAACCTCGTGAACTGCTTCTAGTATTTCATTTATTGGCTCATTCAATGCTTCAAGAAGGTCATTTGAGGATACCTCAACTGTAAGTGGTAATCCTGTCAAAAGGTTTCTTCCCTTTATCTCCATAAATCTCTCTTCTTCAAATGGATAGGCACAGCCGATTTCAACTTTAAGTGCTTCAGCAGATCTTTCACCTATCATCATATTATATTTCTTCCTGATGTATCGGATTATGGCTTCGTCGCATTCGTCGCCTGCGGTCTTTATGGATTTGCTTACTACTATCCCACCAAGGGAAATTACAGCCACATCCGAGGTTCCCCCGCCGATGTCTACTATCATATTTCCGTTTGGCTGTGTTATGTCGAGTCCAGCTCCAATTGCAGCTGCTATTGGTTCTTCTATTAGATATGTTCTGCTGGCGCCTGCTTCGTTGCTGGCTTCCATTACTGCTCTTTTTTCAACTTCTGTTATTCCGCTGGGCACACAAATAATTATTCTTGGTTTGAACCACATTTTGCCAAGTGCCTTCTGGATAAAGTATTTTAGCATTCTTTCAGTTATGCTGTAATCTGAGATTACTCCATCTTTAAGAGGCCTGACCGCTACGATGTTACCCGGAGTCCTACCAAGCATCCTCCTTGCCTCTTCGCCAACTGCAAGAAATTTATTTGTATACTGATCAATGGCAACTACTGAAGGTTCCTTCAATACTATACCCTTTCCTTTGATATATACCAGCGCACTGGCAGTACCAAGGTCTATTCCAACATCTGCTCTCAAAGCGCTCATGCAAATCCTCCTTTATCCTGAATGGTGATACTTGACTTAATAAAAAGGGTCTTAATAATAACTATACTCAACCACGATGTCATTATCAAGACCAAATCTGTCAAAATACATATTTATAACTATAATCCGCTTTTTCTATACATAATAGCACCAAGACTTGCAAACTTGTCTTCTATGCCATCATAACCTCTATCTATATGGTATACGTTTTCAATCTGAGTTACACCTTCTGCTACCAATCCTGCTAGAACGAGGGCTGCCCCTGCTCTAAGGTCTGAAGCTTTTACTACTGCTCCTTTAAGCTCTTTAACTCCGTTTATTGTCGCAGACCTGTCATTGATGCTTATATCTGCACCCATTTTTTTAAGTTCTTCTACGTGCATAAACCTGTTCTCAAACACAGTCTCGATAACTACACTTGTTCCATTTAATATTGTCATTAGAGATGTGAACTGTGCCTGCATATCTGTAGGAAATCCTGGATAAGGAAGGGTCTTGATGTCTATTGCATTGAGTTCTCCGTTCCTCATTACTCTGATGCTATCCATTCCTTCGTCAACTAGGCAACCTGCTTCTCTTAACTTTGCAGTTATAGGCTTTATGTGACTGGTTATAACGTTATCTATTATAAGGTCTCCGCCTGTTATTGCTGCTGCAACCATAAAGGTTCCTGCTTCAATTCTGTCTGGAATAATGGCATGTCTGGCGCCTTTTAGAGTTTTAACTCCCTTGATTCTTATTGACGATGTTCCAGCACCTTTTATGTCTGCGCCTAGCTTGTTTAGAAAGTTTGATAGGTCGACTATTTCTGGCTCCATAGCGGCGTTGTCGATAACTGTTTCTCCTTCAGCCATAGTTGCAGCCATCATTATGTTTTCTGTAGCACCAACAGATGGAAAGTCTAAGTAGATTTTCTCGCCGATTAATTTCTCAGCATATGCTCCTATGTTATTGCTTTCAACATCTATTCTGGCTCCCAATGCTTTAAATCCCTTTAGATGTAAGTCTATCGGTCTTGTGCCAATTGCACAGCCTCCGGGCATAGAATTCTTAGTCTTTCCCAAACGAGTTAATAAAGGTCCCATAACTAGAAAAGATGCTCGCATTTTGCTCATAAGATCATAGCTTGTCTCAAAGTTATTTATATTTGCTGAATTTATTTTTATGGTGCCTTCATCAAGATATTCAATTTCACTACCTAGTGATTCCAGAACCTCACACATAATTTCTACGTCCTTAAGTCTGGGCACATCTTCCAGAATTATGTCTTCAGTTCCAAGTAATGATGCAGCAAGTATAGGAAGCGCAGCGTTCTTTGCTCCGCTAATCCTGACAGTTCCCTTTAATGGAGGGCTTTTTTCAACCATGATCCTGTCCAACATATCTCCCCCTGTTTCGACAAAACATTTAATCAACAATTTATATTCAAAGTAATTTTAGTCATAATCTAACTTTTACATTATACCATTAATACAAGCACTTTGCATTAACAAAAAACAGGCACTGGTTTCGTGCCTGTTTTGTTTGTTTTATAGTCCGAATAGTTTTAGCAGCTTATTCCATAATGTCGTCTTTTCAGGTTCAGGAAGTACAGTTTCAACTTTTGGAATTGAAATCCCTTCTGTTCTCATAACAAACTGAACTGCCGTTATCTCTCCATTCTTATCTGAAGTAAAGGAATGAGTTGGCATTCCTTTTCCCATAAGTTCGTCAAATTTCTCTTTTATTCCATCTATAATGTCTGTATCTAGAGTTGCTGTTTCTTCTCTTAGCTCTTTTGTACCATCTCTAAGCTCTGCAACTCCATCGTA
>JAVEXI010000100.1:0-3986 GCA_034004165.1 Gudongella sp.
TTATTGAAGGTACAATTGGCTCTCTTGAAGTAGCAGGCGATAATATTATAGCATATGCAGTAAATGCTGTTATTACTAATGCAAACGTAAGTGGAGAGAATTCTAAGATAGTAACAGAAGAAAATACTGTTGTTGAAGAGGAAGAAAAGAAACCTTCACAAGGTGGAGGTGGTGGCCCATCAACACCAGCAATAGCAGTTAGTGCTATTAGTGTTACCACACCGCCAACAAAAACTGAGTATGAAATTGGTGAAGCAATAGATTTAGCTGGTTTAGTAGTGACGGCAACTTATAGTGATAGTAGTAGTAAAGCCGTTACTATAACATCAGACATGATAAGTGGCTTTGACAATAGTGCTGCAAAAGTGAATCAAGTAGTAACTGTCACCTATGAAGGCAAGACAGCTACTTTTAATGTGACTATTAAAGAAGCAACGTTAGTAGATAAAAACATCAAATCTGTAGGCACAATAGTAGATATCAATGTAGCTAACGGAACAGAATTAGAATCAGTGGGTTTACCAACAACAATAGAAGTAACCCTAGATGATAATTCAACCCAAAATTTAGAAATAAGCTGGGATGGAGGAAACCCTACCTACAATAAAGAAACACCGGGAGAATATGTATTCACAGGTACCTTAACATTACCAGCTAATGTAACCAATACAAGTAACTTAGCAGCAACAGTAAAAGTTAGAGTAGCGGAAGCAGTAGTAGAAAAATATACCGTAACTTTTAGTGTAGTGGGTGATAATGGTAGCATATCAGCAAAAGCTAATGATGTAGGTATAAAAAGTGGCGACCAAGTAGAGAAGGGCAGTGATCTAGTCTTTACCGCAACCCCCGATACAGGCTATGAGATTAAACAATGGAAATACAATGATACAGTATATGGAGGAACAGAAAAAGACTTTGAACATACGAACTTATGGCAAGACTTTAATGTAACAGTAGAATTTGAAGCAATAGCGGAAACCTTTACTGTAACATTTATGTCCGGTGGTGCAAATGGAGATATGGATCCTGTAAAAGTAATAGAAGGCCAAAAATATAAATTGCCTGAAAATGGTTTCACAGCCTTTCAACATAAGAAGTTTGATCACTGGAAGGTTGAAAACTCTGATACTAAATATTACCCAGGCAATAAAGTAGAAATAACAGGTGATACAACATTTTGGGCGAACTGGATAACCATGCCAATTGAAATATTGGATGCCCCAGCCAAAGTTCTGCCTGGCCAAAAATATTCTATTGTAATATATATGAATGGAGAATATCAAGACGGAACAAAAATTGCACAAAAGGTGGTTTTCGATATAACTGGGGCTAATAGCTCTGGTACAAGTATCAGTACAGATGGCTATCTTAATGTAGCTATTGATGAAACTGCAGAACAATTTATCTTAAAAGCAGTCAAAAAAGATGATGGGGATGTTTTTGATGAGGTAACTATTAAGGTAGTGCCTAGCAATGCTTTGACAATTAAAAAGGATGATGAATCAATAGATAAATTAAGCACCGATGGCTATAAATGGGATAAAGACAGCAAAACATTAACAATACAAGGCCTAACTATAAATGGAAACGGCCAAGGAATAGTGTTTGATGGATTTGATGGATTTATAAACGATGATACTATAACCTTGGAGCTAGTAGGTACTAACAAAATAGATATCGAAGCAGGAGATTTAACCCAAGTCAAAGGAATAGGCTATAGCGATAGTTCCCCATATCTGACTATAAAAGGCACTGGTAGCTTAGAAATCACAATGCCTGACCTTGGTGACAAAGATACATCATCATATGGTATCAGGATGTACAGCCTCACCGTGGAAGATAGCGCTAGTTTAATAATCACAAATGTGAAAGCCAAAGATTCTCGGGGTATCTATACTTCAGATTATACGATCTTCAGGGATAATGCTAAGGTGGAAGTGGAGTCTTATGGATGGGTTATTGATGCTAGAGGTACGTCTCCAGGAATCAGCATCGAAGGCAAGGCCGAGTTTAAAGGAATTGCACAAGGGGTAGGATCAATTCTTTATACAACAGGTGAAATAATTATCGAAAAGGGCACGAAAGTAGAGCTTATCAGGACTAACCTCCCAATTGGTAATGGAGAGCCAAAGTTCTTTGGATATAACAAAGCAACGCTAAATATCGCAGAAGGACTTAAACTACAAGGATCAGAAAATGTAGATGGTAGCAACTTAGAGACAGCTGAACTTACTGATGATAATCCAGAAAAAGTGGTTAGAGATAAAAATGCAGATCCAGTTGAAGATGTTTTTAAGTATGTACTGATTAAAGCAGGGGAAGATACCAAATCCGTAACTGTAGGTGATATGCAAGGCGGTCCAGTCTATGCCAAGGTCCAAGTGAATGACGGACGTTATAATGTAACCACAACAGGAATTGAAAATGGTAAGTCAGCTACGGTGAAGTGGTATAAAAATGCAAGCAAGAGCGAAACTACGTCAGCACCGATTGGTATCTCAATTGGACCTGGTGGCGGTGTCACTGTGAAAGACAACAAAATAGAATTAAAGGTAACTGTCCAAAATGCAGCTAGTACTGTACAAGGTAATTATTATTTTACAGTAACTATTGACGAAGTAGAATCAGATGTAAAAACATTCACCATAGAGACAATTAATTTGATAGAGACTGTAAGCATTGCTGGGCTAAGTGTGCCAATTGTAGGCGAGAAACCATATGGTAAAGAAAGTCTATCAGTGCCTCAAGAAGATGGCTATGAAATAAGCAATGTTCACTGGTATGATAATAATGAAGAGACTTCAGATATAGATGAATTTCAATCTGCTCACAAATATCAAATCCATATTACGTTAAAATTAAAAGATGGATATAGGTTCAAATCACCCAAAAGCTATGATTTAAATAATCTAGATGAAAATATTATAGAAAATGTATATTGGGGAGCTGTGAGAGATGCCCAATTGGTAGTTGTATTTAAGGAATTGCAATAAGTGGAAACTTCATAAACACCACAAAACTCAGCCCTCTCAGGACCAATCTTGAGGGGGCTGTTACTTTCTCCACAGTATAAAGAATGTCGTAAGCATTACGATAGAAACAACTCGCGGGGACTGACCCCACGGGTTGTGAGGTGGATTATTTATATACATTATATCAAAATAATTGAACTTGTAGCACTTTTGGACGATGTGCAAAAAGATAAACAATGATACCCTAAAATCAAATTGGAGAAATATCTCCTTAAGGAGGTGATGAGGCTGAGAAATATTGTAATCAGCATACCAAATTCACTGATGGAAAGTTGCATCGAGAGATTTCTTAAAGACGACAGAGAATTAAGAATTTTTAAGGAAGATAGACCGCAGCAGGCAGCAGAATTATGTAGAAATATCAATGCTGATATATTGCTGGTGGAAATAAGAGATACGCCGCCAAACAGCATAGACGACTGGATAAAGATATGCAAAATGCAGAATATAGAAAGACCGAATTATAGAATTGCATGCATAGTGGATGAGAATACTTATCCAGAATCTGCAAGAGAAGTGGCACTGGCTAAGAGTGATTTGTTGATTGACGCATTTTTCTACAGCTCATCTAACATCAATGGAGAGTACTTGACAGCAGTAATAAGTAGTTTATAAAGAATAAAAGGCATAAAGAGAGCAATAAAAGGAGGAGGGCTAAAATGAACAAAAGGAGAATTCTGGCTATTGTAATGACAGCTGTAATGGTACTTGGAATTATCCCAACAGCTGGATTTGCCGTAACAGATGAACCAGTTATGGAATTTGCAGACATGCCAGATAACTGGTCGACGTCGGCATTGGAAAGAGCTGTGCAAAACGGACTACTAAATGGCTACACTGAAAATGGGGAACTGCTCATTAAAGCAGATGCACCATTAAAAAGAGCAGAGCTTGCAGCAGTAGTCAACAGAGCCTTTGGTGCAACAAAGGTAGCAGAATTAAAAGGTGTAACAG
>JAVEXI010000101.1:0-3951 GCA_034004165.1 Gudongella sp.
GTTTATTCAAAAGAAGAAATTGATAAGATGTCTTTTATTGTAAAAGATTTGAACAAAAGGCAGTTTGAGGGAACAGTAAATTCAATAAAAGAAGAGCTCATATCCTCACCGGTATATAAGCTCTTTGTTGATACTGAATCTGAATATTTATACAATTATGTTTACAATATTATCCACAGTTGTACCATGGATTCTGACTACTTAAAGCTTGAACCCTGGAACTGATTTCTACAGTAGATATGGGTCATCTTCCGGTTTAATCAGGCTCATTGGGTCATACTCAGTTTTAATCTCTTCCTGATCAGGTATCTTAGAGATATCTACTGATGGTACGTTAAGCTCAGGGTGCTTATTATTAGCTTCGTAATTAGCTTGAGCAGAATTTCTTACTGGTAAGTCAAGATCAACATCTTCAAAGTTTATTTGTAGTGCTTCTGCTACTCCTTTTCCGTATTCAGGATCTGCAAGATAACAGCTTTGTATAAATCTGTGTTTTATCTGCAGAGTTGAATCTCCCATGTTCCTTGCTGTATTGTGGAACAGAACTCTCTTCTGGTCATCGGTCATCGCTCTGAAGAGCTTACCAGGCTGTGAATAATAGTCATGGTCATCTTCTCTGAAGTCGTAGTGGAAAGCATCTCCAGCTTCTTGGACTGGCTCCATGTGTGACTTGTCTTCTTTCCAGCCACCATAACTGTTGGGTTCGTAATGAAGTTCAGATCCTAAATTGCCATCTACTCTCATCATCCCGTCTCTGTGGAAACTATGAGGATTCTCTACACCTTTTGGTGAGTTAACTGGAATCTGATGGTGATTTACGCCAAGTCTGTACCTGTGAGCATCTCCATATGAGAACAATCTTCCCTGAAGCATCCTGTCAGGAGAGAATCCGATACCTGGAACTACATTTGCAGGTGTAAATGCAGCTTGCTCTACATCCTGGAAATAATTGTCCGGATTTTTATTTAATTCAAATTCTCCAACTGGAATTAGCGGGAACTCGTCTTTAAACCACATCTTAGTGAGGTCGAAAGGATTATATGGCATTTGTCTTGCTTGCTCTTCAGTCATAACCTGAATGTACATTGTCCATTTAGGGAATTTTCCTTTTTCAATAGCTTCATAAAGGTCTCTTTGGTGACTTTCACGGTCTCCAGCAACAACCTTAGCTGATTCCTGATCTGTCAGGTTCTGGATTCCCTGTTGTGATCTGAAGTGGAATTTAACCCAGACTCTTTCATTTTCTGCGTTTATCATAGAGTAAGCGTGACTTGAGAACCCATGCATATGCCTATAAGATGAAGGAATGCCCCTGTCGCTCATTGTAAGGGTTACTTGCAATAGTGCCTCAGGCAGTGAACTCCAGAAATCCCAGTTTGTATTGGGGCTTCTCATGTTAGTTCTTGGGTCTCTCTTAACGGCATGATTAAGGTCTATAAATTTCTTTGGATCTCTGAAAAAGAAGACGGGTGTATTATTACCTACCATGTCCCAGTTGCCTTCTTCAGTATAGAATTTCAGAGCAAAGCCACGTATGTCTCTTTCTGCATCAGCAGCGCCACGTTCTCCGGCAACTGTTGAAAATCTTGCGAACATCGCTGTTTCTTTTCCAACTTCAGAAAAGATGTTAGCTTTTGTGTACTTTGTTATGTCATGTGTGACTTTGAATGTACCAAATGCTCCTGAACCTTTAGCATGCATCCTTCTTTCAGGGATTACTTCTCTATCAAAATGAGCCATTTTCTCTAGGAACCATACATCTTGAACGAGAAGAGGGCCTCTAACGCCTGCAGTCATTGAATCCTGATTATTGGCAACAGGAGCACCAGCTGCTGTTTTCATCTGAGAATGCTCAGCTTTAGTATCATTTTTGCTTGGAAGGCATTCTCCAAGGTCATTTTTTGCCATTGGGTTATCGTGTTCTTTATTTTTCTCCATAATTTTCCTCCTTTAAAATAATATTCCTTTTGCTTACAAGAAGGTTATACCCTAATATTATATAAATAGTCGCTAAAAAGGAAAAATAATTGTAATGATTACAATTATTTTTTATACAAGCTTAAGTTGTTTCTATTTCAACATCTTTTATTCTTAGTTTGCCATCATCTTTTTCGAAGGATAAATTTACATGCAATGTACTCATTTTTTGTACATTTGGGTTATCTCTATTCGTTTCAAGTACGCTTATCTCATATGTATAATAATCATCTCCATATTTATTCTGCTTATTTATATATTCTGAAGAAATCAATTCAAAGTCTGATTCATTTGAGTATGCTTCGTGCTGAATGTATCCAACGATTCTGTTTCCAATTAGTCTATCCATAGCAGAATCAGTGAGAATATCTGCAAACACCACTTGGAGTTTGTCTCCAGTTTCAATAAGCTCACCAGTATCGGGGGGATTTGACTCATGGAAAATCTCTAAACCATCTTCGTATTTCACATTGTACATTCGGTTCAAAAACTCATTTGCAAGTTTGTCGTATTTAGTAACAGTGCGAACATTAAAAAAAATAACTGCGGAAACAAAGATAATCACCAAAAGCAAAGCCTTACGAACATTTCTATTCATATTTCGCCTCCTTTATAATATAAGTAATACTTATTACGAGCAGAATTTAATGCGTTATCTTAATAAAATTATATGAGGATACCAGTTAATTGTCAATTGCATAAAATATTTAAGATATCTCAATTTTAATGAATGAAATTTGCAAGCAGATTGATGTTGGCTTTATAGATTCTAGTTTTATGTGTAATTGCCTAATGGTATTAGATATTACACATATTCTATCACTCTAGATATGGAATGAAATTACTTCAAATGATATAATAAGGTATAGATTTAAAAAAATAAGGAGGTATTTTATGAAGAATAATAGAGTTAAGCTTATGGCTTTAATTTTAGCGTTTACAATGCTATTTGCAATGGGGACGACATCATTTGCACAATCGGGAGGTTTAGGCTCTGATGTGTACGATACCTTTAAGGATTTAGGAAAGACCGTCACTAGTGTACTTATGGAAACTGTTTCTAAGATTATAAGCGAGCTGTTTTCAGACATAAAAGAAACAGATTGGTTTGCCTCCACAGTTAAAAACCTTGTAGACTTAGGCGGCATTAACGGATATCCAGATGGATCATTTAAGCCTAATAACACTATAACCAATGCCGAGTTTACAAAGGTACTTACATCAGCTCTTGGCTTTGACAATCTAACTGCAACATCTTCTCATTGGGGAAGTGGATACGTAGATAAAGCAGTTAGCTTAGGGCTTGTGACAAAGACAGAGCTATCAGATATGGATAAGCCTATAACAAGAAAAGTCATGGCAAAGATGGCTGCCAATGCTCTCGACTATCTAAAGGAATCGCAAATAAGTGATAGAGCAGAATTTAAGAGCCTTATTACTGACTTTGCAAAGATAAGTGCTTCATATCAAGATTATGTTTTGAAGGCATTTACTAAAGGGATAATAACAGGATATCCAGATGGAACATTCGGAGCAGATAGAGGTCTTACAAGAGCAGAGGCGAGTACTGTAATAATGAGAATTATCGATCCTGCTATAAGACAAGTACCGAGTAAGCCAGTACAAACGACAGAAACAGGTCCGAATGCAGACTTAAATAAGGTTGTATTGACGAGTGCGGCTAAGGTTGATGTTTATGGATTAAGCGATACGAAAAATAGAGATTTCCAGTTTATGTTTAAGACATGGGAGCCGCTTAATCCACAGTATAATGATGCAGAAAAACTATTGACTTCAAGATTTGATGCTGACAATAAAACAGTAAAAGAGATTATGAGCTACATTAAGACTAAAAATAATAGAGATAAAGAGTTGCCTTATAAGGAATATAAGATAAACGGGCAGTTAATAGTAGTTATGTCAAGTGCTAACTCTCAAAATATAAGTTTATCGGTGTTTAGATAGGTGAGGTGG
>JAVEXI010000003.1:0-77914 GCA_034004165.1 Gudongella sp.
CCAGCGTTCGTCCTGAGCCAGGATCAAACTCTCATTAAAAAGTTTGATTAGCTCATTGCTTTTTTGCTGACTAAATTTGTTTTAATTCAAAGTTCTCACACTGTTTAGTTATCTAGGTTCATGCGCCACCCCGTTTGAGGTGACTTATATAGTATAGCAAAATCAAGTGGTTTTGTCAATATTATTGTTTAGATAATTGATGCTTGATATTCTGACAAAACATGATTTTACCTCACAAATAATTACTATACAGGGTTTATTTAATTGTGTCAATATGAAATTCAACAAAATTATATTTTGTTGTGGTCTCACTTAATATTATGGCTTACCGCAAATAAGGTGGCTTGAACTCTGTCTTTTACATCCAATTTTTTAAATATCTGGGTAAGGTGATTCTTAACAGTTTTTTCACTTATAAAAAGTTGACTAGCAATTTCTTTATTGTTCTTTCCAGAAGCAACCAGCCTAAGTATTTCATATTCTCTTTGGGATAATTGATCAATCCTATATGTTTCTTTCTGATTGTTTTGCTCTGTCTCTTCCGACTGCATAAGAGCAACTTCTACATCCTCATCTACATATGTTATTCCTTTTATTACATCATTAATTGATTTTACAAGTTTGTCAGATGTTGCAGTCTTCAAGATATATCCATCGACTTTGATTTTATTAGCCTGTTGATATACATCACAGCAAATATCTGACATTAACAAAATAATTTTACCTCTAAAACCTCTTTCTCTAATGATTCGTATAGTATCAAAACCATCAAGATGCTTTTGCTGAGGATCAATGATTAATAAATCAGAATTAGTATCCAATGCACTCTTTATAATATCATCTTGTCGGTTAGCAATTGCCACAACGTTCATATTCTCTTGAGCTTCAATTATAGTTCTAAGGCCCTGCAGACACAAAGGCTGAGAATCAGCAAGCATAATTTTTATCGATTTATTCCTCATGACTATCCACCTCAAATATGTGCTCTTTTATTCTGATATAAAAGTCAGAATCAATTTTTTTATATATTTCAACGTGTTTTTTTGCTGAGCTTTTTAACTTCAGGGTTCGACCAAATAGAATAAACTCCAAGGCTTCCCTAACTTTATTTATTACAAAATCATTATCCGTAGGCCAATCAAGTTCAAAAAGTTCTTTTAAGGTTAGTAAGTATGAAGCTTCAACTTTATTTCTGTCAAAATCTCTGATAAGGATTTTCTCTAAATCACTAGTCTCAAAGTGATAGTAATCTCCATTTTCTCTTGCGCTGTCGAGAATATTTCTTATATACCCCAACAAACAGCCTGATTCAATACATCCTCCACAAACATTTTCTCCAAGACATATATCTTCAACAGATGATTTTAGCTCTGCTGTTTTCTCATACAGTAATTCAGCCGCACTCTTAAGAGGTAACTCCTCTGGTCTCCTTTTAACATCGCTTATAAATCTCATTAATAGGAATATTTCAACAAGTAATGCTATTAGGATAATTACGTAGCCAACTCTCACTCCTATGCCCATTTCACTTATTTGGCTTAAAATTTTAAAACTTCCGAATGTAAAGAAAATTAGTGAGGATATAATTTTCAACGACACTTCTGGTATTTTTCTACCTAACTTGCTGCCAGCATATATACTAAATCCGCTAATAAGTATCATTCCTGTCGTTGTGCCTGAAAGTATACCTAGAGGATATTTACTCTCAGCTGAAAGAGCCAAAGCTGCCAATTGAGTTTTATCTCCAAACTCTCCTGCAAAAAAAGTCATTGCAATAGCAAGTGCAGGATAAATTGTCTTCCTAGAATCTTTATCTTCACCTTTTTGCAAAAGTAGTGAATTATAGCCAAAAAACAAGAAGAGAAATCCTGACATCAGAATAATTTTGTCCATTGGAATCATATTCCCCAACAGACTGCCAAGTGCGATTGCAATACCGTGATTTGCAACCACACCGATTAAAACTCCAATTAGCACCTGGGCTACAGTAAACTGAGCCGCCAGAGTGAGAACTATTATTTGAGTTTTATCGCCCATTTCAGCTACTAATATTAAAGACAATGCTTTAATGAATTCTGTGAACATTTTAATTCCCCTGTTGAAAATGACTTTTAGCTAACGCTAAAAGTCCATTTATAATATATTATCAATTATACAATAATTTCAATTTTTTAACAACGATTCACTACTGTTCAAAATTCGTTTTCATATCAAAGACCTTGAACTATCTCTTACCATCAGCTGTACAGGTAAAATAATTGTCTGTTCTTCTATATTTTCCCCTTGGATAACCTTAAGTATTCTTCTAATTGATACTGCGCCTATATCGTAGTAGGGCTCTTTTACGGTTGTCAGCATTGGTCTAAAATAAGAAGCTATTGTAATATCTCCATAACCAACTACAGAAATATCATCTGGCACTTTTATGTTATGGTCATAAAAATAATTAATCAATCCCAAAGCAATTTCGTCTTCACAACAATATACTGCAGTAATTTTTCCTTCAAGAAGCTCTTCAATTATTTTTTCTCCCAATTTATATCCATCTTTAATTTCATGCCCATCTACTTCAAAAATTGTATGTACTTCATCGAGTTCATCCATGCACTCTCTGTACGCTTCTATTTTATGTTTTTCAATAGTATACTCTATATCCTTCTCTTGTGTTACATAGGCAATTTTTTTGTGTCCCTGCTTCACAAGAAAATCCATCACTTTTTCGCTAGCTTCTTTATTATTAATTGAGACATTTGGACTTTCAAGTACATTATAGTATTTGTTCAGGTATACAAATGGAGCTCTTCCCATATCAAGATAGCTTAAGACTTCATTATTCAGAATTTCAGATACAATTATCATGCCTGCTACCTGTTTTTGCATAAGTAGTTGAACAAATCTTATCTCAGCTTCTTTATCTCCATAGCTGCTACATAATAATAGGTCATAATTATACATTCTACCAACTTCTTCAACACCTCTAATAATCTGGGCTACATATGAGCTACCAATGTCATCAACTATTATACCTATTAAATTCGATTTCTTAGTCACAAGGCTTCGAGCAATTTCATTGGGCTTGTAGCCCAAATCTTCTATCGCTTTCAAAACTCTCCTTCTTGCTTCTGGACTTACAGGCTTGGATTCATTAATAACTCTTGAAACGGTTGATATAGAAACTCCAGATGCACTTGCTACGTCTTTTATTGTAACTGTCATAATACCCCTCCGAACTTTAAACTACATTTTGGTTGTTTCTTAAATTTCAACTAGATTTGGAGCAAAGACACTTCCCATTATTTCAATAAATTTTAGATCTCCTGGCCTAAATTCCATTTTCTGCAATGAAGTTTCTATTAATATAAGGCCAAGTATTTTGCCACTAAACACTATTGGAGAAATTGCACCAGAAATATATTCTCTCGTTTTTTCACCACTTTCATCATTGTAGACTGTCTCCCAATCTATATAACTTTCAGACTCTCTGCTTTTAACAACTCTTTCAAATAACTCCACTAGTTTATCTTCTTGTCTTATACTCCAGTTCTTCTTTTTGATAGCAAGTGGTTCAAAATCACGGTCTGAATATCGATAAATAACACCATACTGTGATCTGGTCGAATCCAGAAGGAAACCTAAAAATTCTTGTAGCTTTGCAGATAAAGGCTTATTCTCTCTCGATAAAATAGCTGTTTCAGTGAGAGCAAGGGTACGATCTGATTCGCTTTCGAGCCCTCCAAATATTAAATCATGCTTAAATTTCGCTCCTCCTATTACTGGTTCCATTTCATCATTCCAAAGGGCAGTCTTATTCCTACCTAAAACTTCTTTGGCAAAATACATAGCCTGATCTGCTCTAAAGATTAGATCCTCTGATATTTGGCCATCTTCAGGATAAACTGAAATTCCTATGCTGACAGTGATATTATGATTTAGGCCTTGTACTTCCATTTCTTCTATCGCCTTACGTATCTTTTCAGCTACCGACTTTGCAGCATAAGAATCAACGTCTTCTAAAATAATTAAGAATTCTTCTCCTCCATATCTCGCTGCTGTATCGGTTATTCTAATTGATTTTTTAATAGTATCGCCAACATAAGCTAAAACTTTATCGCCAACTTGATGCCCATACGTATCATTAATGATTTTAAATCGGTCAATATCAAGTATCAAACATGCAAAGCCCCTTGAATCAACATTATAAAATTTAATTGCTTCCTCAAGTCTCTTTTCAGCTATACTTCTTCTCAACATACCTGTTAGCCTATCAAAATATGAATTGAGAAATAGTTTCTCATTCTCTGCGTTGAGCAAAACTAAACCTGTCAAATCCTTCACCAATTCTAAAGCACTATTGTCAAAACGGTTTATATTACTCTTTGACATAAGAAGTATATGACCGTACACTTTATTTCTTGATATAGCCTGTCTTCGTTCAAAATTAAACTCCGCACTAGCTGGATCTTGAAGTATAGGAATTACAATAAATGCAGTTATTTCTGGTTCTATATAGGATTCAAATATATTTCGCGATCTTACTGAAGGTTCTCTTTTCACAAAAATGTTCTTGCCTTCTTTAACAGCATTCTCAACCATTGTATTCATAATATAATTTGGTTTTTCCTTGTAACTATATACTCTATGTCCGTTACTATCTGTTTCATATATATCGATGAATCCATAGTCTGCACCTGTCTTAAGTGAAAGGAACTTCAAAATAAGTCTTATATTATCATCTGCATTTCCATCAAGCTTTCTTACGAGTGCATTTATATCATATTTGCATTCTCTTTCAGAGTCTATAGAAAATATTCTCATATAAGCTTCTTCAGGAATTGCTTTTAAATAGTTTGAAATCGTTGGTTCAAAATCTCTAGCTATATTTAGGTAATTGTTTAGGCATTGGTCAAGCTGAGGTATTATGAAGTCTATGAGGTACACCTGCGTATACTGTTCTCCCAAATTCTCTTTTCCAAGGGCTACAATTGCTGTTTCATACCAATCAAGGTTCTTCATTAACAATTGTATAGCAGACTCATAATTCCCTAGTTGTGTTAACTTAGATCCAATCACCAAATTTGAATAATAGGACGGAATTACTCTATCCCCTTCAGTTTTCTCACTTATTTCAAGAGCTCTCTTAAGTGAATCCTCACTTCCATCAGTAATTGCCTCAATTAGTGTATAATCATTTTCATATTTAGTCTTAACTTCTTTATTTGATATGCTATTGTATTCTGATAAAAGCTGTAATGTTAATTCTTCTGAATCTTGATAATATGAAATTAATGCACATAGCAGAAGATAATATGCACGGTCATACGGGCTACCCTGTGTTCGAAAATCACTAGCCAATTCGTTGATTTTCTTAACATCTAACATTCTGTTTTCAATAAACTCGATATTTAGCAGCCTCATTCTTGCTTTCATATGCTCTTTTTTGCTTATATCTTTAGATTTTTCCATTGAAATCTTGCTGAATTCTTTTGATAATTTTAGCTTGCCTGTTTCAAAATAGAATTGTCCAAGATAATTATTGTATTGCATCAATATTTCTTTATCGAGTATTGGAGCTGTGTTGTTCATAATTTTCAGTATGTTGTAAATCTCAAGTGACTTAGAAATCAATCCTTTTCGCAAATATATGATTGCCTGCATTACATAAGACATAAATAGACTTTTTTTGTCATTTGTCCTTTTAGATAGTTCAATCGCTTGATCAAGAAATCCTTCTGCATTATCGTATTCACGTACATTTGTATAAGCTTCACCAATATTGCATAGCAAAGTAGTCTGAAGAGCTAACAGACCATATTTCTCTGAAATTTCAACACTTCTCCAATAATAATCTAAAGCGAGTTTTTCAGAGCCATAAAACTCTCCCTGAATACTGCCTATATTATTTATTGGCTTAACCATATCAAAAGGTCTGTCTGATTCTTCATAACCTTTTAAAGCTGCTTCAAAATCTAGCAAGGCAGTCTTGGCATCACCGCTCATGTACTTAGTAATAGCGCGTATATTGTATAAATCGCCTTCATAAGTTTTAATTTCGTATTTCTCCGATAGTCTAATTCCTTCTCCAACAGCTATAAGAGCTTCTGGTTGATTGTCAATATCTAAAAAGAACTTAGCTATAAGCATCTGTAAATATATTTGTTCTTCATAGAACTTGGTATTTTCAATTTTTTCACTGATTCTCTCAATAAGACGTTTAGAACCCGGAATGTCATTTTCTCTAACAGTCGTTTCAAGTCTATATAGTAATGACCTGATAAAATATTTATCATCTGATCTTTCTATAGCCAAAATTTCCAATTTGTCGATGTATGAGCTTAATGAATTGGCATCCCCCTGTATAAGATAGCTATAGCAGAGCTTATCAAGCATTTCTAATGCCCCTGGATGTTCTGATCTGGAAAACACCTCGTAAGCTTTTCTAATGATCAAAATCGCTGCGTCACTAAATTTGTTTTTTTCTTTCTCCAATCTGCTGTAGACCATTTCTAAGAGGTCATCAAAATTATTGCTACATGCAAACTGATAAAACAACTCATCAAAACTTTCTTCTTTTTCGAGAGATTTCAGTTTTTCTGCAATCTTTGAATGAATATCCAGTTTAAAGTCTACATCCAGACTTTTATATATATATCTTTGAATCTCTATTTCAGCTACTCTATATTCAGCTACTTGCTCTGTTCCGCCAACAATTATTAACTTCTTAGCATCAAGCGCATCCACCATCTGTTGGAAATCTTTTTGTTTTAAACCTGTCAAAGAGCGCAATATGTCAGCTCTTGCATTTCCTTCAAAACAAGAGAGCACTTTCAAAAACCCATGCTGTCTATCTCCCAAGGCGTCTATTCTTGTTTTAAATGTATCAGAAAAAGACTTTGGAAAATATAGATCTTCATAATTTTCTTTTCTGATACTCCACGTCCCTCTTTCATTAATATAAATTTCACCAATCTCAAGCAAATATCTCATTAAATAAATAAAATATCTTAAATTGCCAAGTGATTCTCTGTACAGAATTTGTGAGAAATTTCTAGGGACAAAGGATATGCCTAGTATGTATTTTACTAGTCTGCCTGTTGCTTCTAATGTCAGATTTGAGGTTCTAATCTTAAGTACATTGTTTCTATTGAACCACTCTTCCAGCCATTCAGACCTGTTGCTTCTTTCAATTTTGCCATCGCTATAAGTAAATACGACTAAAACTCTGCTGTTTTTCAGTCTATTTACAATAAAGTCCAGCATTTCCAGTATCTGTATGTCTGCCGATTCTAAATATTTCATCCCTATAACTACTGCAGTAGAGCGAGATTTATTTATTAAATAATCTGTCATCATTCCATACAGCTTAAATAATTCGGTTATGTTAGTAATGTTAAAAGCTGTCCACTTGTCATTTAAATTAATTTTGAGATATTCTCCTGCTGAGTATAATTCATGACTAATTCCAATAGCAGATAAAAAATCACATAAAAAATCAGCAAGATGGTTTGAACTCATGGTTTTAAACTTTGGAATGGCAATTTTTGCAGTCAAACTTCCCCTTAGCTCTGTCCTTCTAATGAACGAGTCAAGGAGATATGATTTACCAGAACCATTGTTTCCTTCTATTACAACACAGTTATAAATACAACTGTTTTGCTTTATAAGGGATTCAAGTTCTTCAAGTTCTTTTAACTGAGTATCATGTCCAACTTGCGATAAATGATCCAGATGAAGTTTTTCTCTATCTTCTATCAAATTAGTTCCAATATCAAATCCAAATGTATTTTCAAGAAATACTATTGTCTCTGGAAGCTTAACAGTTCTGTGCTCTGGGTCTCTAGCAGTAAGGTTGTCAATAATTTCTTTTAGAGCATCAGCTCTTTTGTCTCCGCTATCTTTCAATAAAGGGAGGAGATAAATTTCAAGAAGTTTTCCTAAAGAATAATTATCTGCCCTAGCATCAAATCCATTGCTTTTGCTGAAAACTTCTGGAGCTACAAACTCTTGAATAGCATTCAATCTCTCTTTTTCAAAAGTATGTTCAATTGAAGTAGACAGATTAGCAATTCTCACAGTCCCATCAGGTGCTGGAAATATTTTTTCAGGACTTAGAATAGTATAAATAATTCCTCTAAAATGTAAGTAATCTAATGTTTCAGCTACCATAGCAAATATTTTTGCCATTTCTGTAATAGACAACTTCTTGTAGTTTGTTTTCAAACATTCCCAGTCAATGTATTCAGATAAAACGTAGTAAAGTCTCCCCACGGTAGGCTTCAAATTCAAATTTTTAATTAGACCAAATTCATATGAATAGAGCAAGAATCTATGTCTTACTTCTGCGTAAAAAGGAAAATTGATTATAAAATCTTCTATGCATTCAGGTGCCTTAAAAGGTTCAAGGATTTTTATGAAATATTGACTTCCAGGTTCTTCAAGTCTTTCAACCAGATAAGATTCCTCATATTTTTTTCTTTTATAGGTCTCAATAATTCTAAAGTCATTATTGATTAGTTTCATAATGTCACCCCTATTTAGATTCTGAACCTTCTTCATCTATCTCATTAAACAGGTCGGTTAACGCAGTTTGTAAATTTCCTATTTCAACATTAGTTAAATCCTTTAGTTTATTGCTCAGAAAATCGATTCTTCTCTCTAAAACTTTAGCTAATACTTCATTTCCCTTATCTTCAACTATAACCCTAACGACTCTTTTATCGTTTATATCCTTTGTTCTTTTCACTAATCCGGTCTTTTCCATTCTGTCTATAAGGTCAGTAATAGTACTGCAGGCAAGGTCCATATTTTGACTTAGTTCACCAATTGTCATATCCCCATTATTTATCAGTACTTGTAAAGCAGTAAACTGAGGTACGGTTATCTCAAAATCAGTAAGTATCATCCTTCCAGTTTTTCTAATAATATAATCTATTTTTCTTAAGTGCTTTTCAATAAGTTCAATATCTTTTATTCTGTTATCTGTCATATTCAGCCTCCTAAACAAGTATACTAAGCCCTAACGGGATAACCTTAAAAACAGCGGGAAGTTTTCCTCCATATTCCCCATCGATATCAATAACAATTTTATCACCACTAGTAATTTCGACTTGTCTTGTCTTATAATATATCACTTTAGGGTGATTAATATGTTCACCAGTTAGAACATTAATAAAAATATTTGCAAGTTCTGCAATATCAGCTCTCTTTATTAGCACAACATCCAAAAGACCATCTACTATATCTGCTTCTGGAGCAAGCTTTTTAAATCCGCCAATAGATGAGCTGTTTGAAATAACAAATAACAGAATGTCTTCTTCTGAATGAAATTCTTCGCTGTCAATTTTCACATGAACTGTTTCTAGGCCTTGATTTGCTAGTTCTCTAAAGCCTTCTAGATAATATGCCATTCTGCCCAATATGGCTTTAACCTCTGGTTGTGCCTGGTACGCAACATTAGACAAAAGACCTCCTGCGGCTACATTGACAAAATAATCTTCATTCACACTACCAATGTCAACATCTATAACTTTGTTTCTCTTGATTAAGTCATAGAATTCATATGCGGTTTTTGGAAGATTAAGATAATTTGCAAAATCATTCACTGTCCCAGAAGCTAGGATTGCAATGGGTATTTTCCGATCAGAAGTAACAATACCTTTGACGACTTCATTGACGGTTCCGTCTCCACCACATACGACAATTAAATCGAAATCCTGGCTGCAAGTTTTCTTAGCTTCAAGCATAGCATCGTATTTATTTTTGGTGAAAAACTTACCTATAACATATCCGTCATCCAACAGTAATTTACACAGTATGTCTATTTTTTTCTCCATTATCTGCCTTCCAGAAGAAGGGTTAATTATAAATTTAATTTTATTCATTGCAATCATACACCTCAAAACAAAAAATATCATGGGTTCCTATTAATTACACCTATATATAAGTATAACAATTTTTGAATTATTATCAATGTTAGTAAAAAAAAGAACCCTAAGGGTTCTTAAAATTTCTTTAATGTATTTTTTACAATCTCAATTATCTCCTTGGCTATCTCGATGTAATTCGTTACATTCTTAGCATTAAATTGAAAAGACAAAGCAGTTTCGGCAATAGTATCTGTCAGCAACTCAACTGTCTCACCCAATGTCTCTCCTGTCTTATCAACTAAGCCTGCCAAATCATCAACTTTTGCAGTAATTCCATTTACATTGTGTATGACACCACTAACATCTGGTGATACCTCTGTAATTAACTTAGTCGTTTCGTCTGTCAACTTATTAATATTTGCTGTAATTTCAGGAAGCTGTTTTACCGTTATATCAATCTCTTCTGCATTGGTCTCCAGTATTTTTTGAGCCTGGCTTACAGTTTTATTAATATTCTTAAGTATCATCATTAAATAGCCAAGTGTACCAATACCCAGCAGGAATAAAATCAACTTCAGCAAATCCTGGAGAGTCAAAGCTACATCCATATCCATTCCCCCTTAGATTTATTGATCTTATTCTTCAGTTTCTTCTGAAAGTTCTTCAGCGACCTCCTCTGCGGCTTCTGCAACTTCTTCAGCTACTTCAGCAGCTTTCTCTTTTAACTCCTCTTTCTCTGCTTTTGCTTTTTCCTTAAACTCTTCCCAATTCTTTTCTACTTCAGTCTTAACTTTTTCTAGTTGCTCTTTTGTTACATCTACAGACTCTTCAACTTTCTCTTTTACAGTTTCAGCAACTTCTTTAGATTTCTTAGAAATATCTTCTCTGGTTTCTTTCCCTGATTTAGGTGCAAATAACAACCCTGCAGCTGCCCCAAGAGCAGTACCAAGTGCTGTACCCACAGCTACATTCTTAGCTGTTTCAATTTTCTTTGCTCTTTCAATTTGTTTTCTTTTTTCCTCAATAATCTTATTCAATTTCATAAGTTAATCTCCCCTTTGCGTTTACTATAAGAAACCTTTACCCTAAATGGATAAAGATAATCAAAATTGTTCAAATTGAAGGGTTTTCATAAACTTGTTGCTGATTCATTGAAAACATCGCCACCATTTGGTAGAATTAAAAAAAATACCTAAATGGGAGAATTGTAAATGTACGATTTCCATATTCATAGTGATTTTTCAATTGATTCAAAAACTCCAATGGAAAAAATTGCACTAGCAGCGATAGATAAAAATTTGCGAGCTATTTGCTTTACTGACCACGTTGATTTTGAAGCTACTGCAGACAAAATTGACCTTATGTTCAGACCACTGGATTATTTTCGTGATATCAACCGGGTTAAATATAAATATAGGGATAAAATTGAGATTTTGGCAGGAGTTGAAATTGGGATGCAACCTCATCTGACTGAACGCTATCAAAAATTCATTTCAGATTACGGCTTCGACTTTGTTATTATGTCAATACATTCAATTGACGGCAAAGATATATTCTTTGATTTCAATGACATGGATATTTCAGCAGATGAAATACTGCTGAAATACTATAATTCAGTTTTAGATAGTGTAAAATCCTTTGATGATTTTGATGTTTTAGGTCACCTTGATTTTATAGATAGATATCTTCTCATTAGACAAGAAAATTTCAGGTATGATGCTGTAATGGATGTAATAAAGAATATTCTTATGATATTAATTGAAAAAGGTAAAGGATTAGAGGTTAACACAGGCGGACTTAGATATGGTTTATCTTGGTTTCATCCTAAAACGCAGATTCTTAAGCTCTACAAGGACCTTGGCGGGGAAATAATAACCTTTGGTTCTGATACGCATTCAGAGCTACATGTAGGCTTTGAGTATAAAAACGTCGAAAGGCTTTTGAGAGAGCTCGAATTTAAGTATATATACATATTCAGAGGAAGAAAAAAGTTTCCAATACAAATTGCTTAAATAAAAAAAATCAGCACAACAAAGGCTGATTATATTATCTAATATTTATCAAAAATAAAAACCCAACGGGTTTTTATTTTTGATTGTTCCCGCAATGCCGTCCTCCCAACTAATTCACACCCGCGTACTTGCAGGTGGGTGTCTAGCCTAAAGCCTTTGACTACTTTCTTAATGAAAACATGTCATTAACCTTCGAACGATTGACTCCCGTATTCGATATGTCGGTTGAATTACGAGGGAATAACGCACACCGCAGAAATTCTTCTCTTAAGGCTATTATACTATTAAAGTTCTTAAATTTCAAGAAAAATGCAAGAATCATTTAGCTTGCAATTCATATTTTGCTTTTTCCATGTCCTCAGGAATAGGAGCTGATAATTTGACGATGGATTTTGTTTCAGGTGAAATAAATTCAATTTCGTGAGAATGAAGCGCTTGTCTACCTATATGCTCTGTACTTTCACCGTACAATTGATCTCCTAACACAGGATGCCCTATTGATGACATATGAACTCTTATCTGATGGGTTCTCCCAGTTTTAAGCTCTAACTCTAACAACGTATGTCCTCTCAGCTTCTCAACTGTATTGTAAAGAGTAATTGATGGAAGCCCTTGCTCACTGACACAATAACCAATTCCGTTTTCACATTTTGAGATGGGTAAGTTGATTTTGCCACTATAATCATTTATTTCTCCTACTACTATTGCAATATAGCGCTTTCTTATACTATCTCGTTCCATTTCAGCAGCTAAAAACTGATGGGCATATGAATTTTTAGCGTAAATAATAATACCTGAAGTATCTCTGTCAAGTCTGTTGACTAATCTTATCTTTCTTTTGAGATTTTTAGATTTAAAGTAACTTGCGACACCATTTGATAGAGTACCGTTTAAAATATTTTTTGTAGGATGGACAACAATAAAAGGTGGTTTGTTGATTACAAGAGTATCTCTATCTTCATATAAAACATCAATTTTTAAGTCCTCTGGTTCAACATCATACTCCTCATCCTCTAGGATTATATTAATTCTATCTCCCTTTTTTAACACTGTTTTTTTATGTTGAGCTTCTTCATTTATATAAATATAGCCGTTTTTCAAGAGCCTTCTGTACAGACGTCCAGAAATATGGTTACCCTTTAAAAAATTTTCAAGAGTTATGTTATTATCGCTACAGCTTAATTGAATTTGCTCATTTTTTGTTCTCATATCTCGTTTTATTGGACTCCTTTCAATACGGTTAGTAATATGTTAAAATTAGATTATCTTCAACGAAATAATCTGGAGAGAGGCGAAATCAATGCAGGAAAACCGCATAATCAACATCATCTCAAACAAGAATTATGAATCTAGAAAAACAGCTGCACTTCTATCAGACAAACTTAAAGATCGTGGCCTTCTGCCAACGGAGACATACGATAAAAATGCAGAACTTAATATTTGCATTGGAGGAGACGGTGCATTTTTAAGAGCAATCCATCGAAATGCATTTCCAGAGATACCTTTTGTCGGCATAAATACTGGCCATTTAGGATTTTTCCAAGAGATTTCCCCTAAAGACATTGACATTTTTATTGATAGGTATCTGAACAACGACTATACCACTGAAAATATTTTTCTAGTTGAAGCAAAAGTCTGCACTAAGACCAAATGTTTCTATCTAATTGGCATAAATGAAATAGTGATTAAAGGCGTAAAATCAAAGATAGTCCATCTTGATGTTTATATCGATGACAACCACTTGGAAAAATTTAGTGGTGATGGACTTATTGTCTCTACTCCTGCTGGAAGTACTGGCTACAATTTTTCCGTAGGGGGAAGCATTGTATACCCAAGTCTTCAGTCACTACAAATTACACCTCTTGCTCCCATAAGCTCCAGTGCTTACAGAAGCCTTCCTAACAGTGCAATCATACCAGGAGATTCAACTATTGTTATTAAACCTGAATACAGATACGAAAATTCTATTCTCGTAGTTAATGACGGAATGGAATTTAAATATGATTCTATACTTTCAGTTGACTTAACAATGTCTTCAAAGAGCGTTTATAAACTTAACTTTAGCAAAGATACTTACTGGAACAATCTCAAAAGCAAATTCCTTTAATTTTCTTTTATGGTGTTCCCAGTACATCAATTGCATATCGTATCATTTTGCCTGCGATTGGAGCTGCTGCAGCACCACCTGTAGATCCCTCTTCTTCAAGTATGACAACTACTGTAACCTTTGGATCGTCAGCTGGTGCAAAGCCTGCAAACCAGGCATGATTTTTGCCCGATTGGTTTTCAGCAGTCCCAGTCTTTCCTGCTACTGTTATGCCGCTAATCCCTGCATTGACCCCTGTACCAGATTTAACTACTTCTATCATCATGTCTTTTAACATAGTATTTTCTTTCGAATCTCCAATAACACCCAGCTCTGTCTCTTTGTAATGATATATTTTTTTATTCTCTGGCGAAGTTACTTCTTTTACAATAACAGGCTTTATCATTTTTCCGTCGTTTGCAATTGCTGATACCATCATTGCAATATTTAACGGAGTCGCAAGCACTTTTCCCTGCCCAATCCCTGCAGCTGCTAATTCGGTAGTACTTAGATTTGTTTCTGGGAACTCTGAACTCGAAGTTTCAAGGTCAAAATCAAACTTTCTATTGAAGTAGTATTCTTTTGCTACTGGCAAAAGTCTCGCTTGTCCTAATTCTACAGCTTTCATAGTAAAATAAGTGTTACATGAAACTGCAAAAGCTTCAGTTAAATCCAGCTCCCCGTGGCTTTTCCCATCGTAATCCCTAAATTCTTTCCCATCGATAATAATTTTGCCTTCACAGATAAAAGTCTCAGTCTCTTTGCTATCTCTTAAAAGAGCTGTCGCTGTAATAATTTTAAAAACTGATCCCGGAGGATAAAGACCTTGTGTTGCTCTATTAAATAATGGACTACCAGAATCTTCTGATATGCTCTGCCAATCTTTGGAAAGATTGTTAACATTGAAATCAGGTAAACTGACCATAGCAAGGATTTCTCCTGTCTTTGGACTCATTATAATAATGCTGCCCTTCTTACCAGCCAAAGCTTCGTATGCATGTGCCTGTAAATTGGTGTTTATAGTAAGATAAATATTATTTCCAACTCCACCAGGATTTATCAATTCTATTAATTCACTGACAGGAGACTTCTCATTTGCACCTATAAGATATGAGTTCCAGCTTTTCTCAATTCCTGATTTACCGTATTCTCGGCTTGAGTAACCGATGATGTGGCTATACAACCTGTCATACATATACTTTCTTTCAGTTACACCGTCAATGTTTTCTGAGTAAGCTAAGAGTCTGCCTTCTGAGTCGTAAATACTTCCTCTTACAACTTTCTCTTCATTGAGCCATAATCTCTTGTTGTAAGCATTCTCTTTTATACCCTCTGCCATAAATATTTGAAAATAGCTCATGTATAAGATCTGGATGACAAAACCAGAAAGAATTGTGACTAGTAAAATTAAAATTCTCTTCTTCTCTCTTTTCATCTTTCGACCTCCACTGTCTTCTTCTCTGAAGCCCCTTGCAATATTCCAAGAGCAATAAAGCTAAATAACACAGATGAGCCTCCATAAGATACAAAGGGCAGAGTCAGTCCTGTAAGGGGTATCATTTTCAAGACGCCACCTATAATTACAAAAGCTTGTAATCCAAACATCAGAGTTATTCCAAGTGCTAAAATCTTGTAAAACATATCTCTTTGTCTAAGAGCTATTTTAAAGCCCCTGTAAACAAATATCATGTATAGCATAATGATGCCAATCCCAGTAAATATCCCCATTTCTTCGACAATTGAAGAGAAAATGAAGTCATTATAAGACAACGGTATATAATAAGGGTTTCCCCTGCCAAGTCCAGTTCCAAAATAGCTGCCCTCAGCAATAGCAAACATGGATTGAATAATCTGATATCCTTTATTGTCAATATAAGGCCATGGATTAAGCCAGGTAAGAACTCTGGTTTTAACATGATCAAATATTAAATATGCAGTAATTCCGCCTATGGTGAAAAGGCCAGCATTAACTCTTAGAGCGATTCTATCCTGAGAATATATGTATTGAAGGCCTGTATATACACCTAAAAATATCAATGCTGTCCCCAGATCACGCTGAACAAACAATAATCCTATAAATGAATACACTACTGCAAGTACAAAATATTCGCCATATTTATATTTTTTAAATCGTTTGTTGTCAGCGTAATAACAAGCGAGTATAAATATCAGCGCTATTTTGATAGCTTCAGCTGGCTGCACGCTCATTCCTTTGAAATTAATCCAATTAATTGCTCCATGCTTTCTATCTCCAAGTACCAAAGTCACGGCAAACAAAAAATAGCTTATCCCCATGTACGGAAATATAAGCTTATTCCAGAAATCAAATTTAATTATCATCAAATAACTGATGAAGAAAGCAACAATTCCTATAGTAAGCCACAAAAGTTGTCTTAACCCAAGGTTAGCACTTAGTCTGTATATCATGATAACTCCTATTGACATCAACATGCTAACTATCAAAAAAATATATACATCCCCATAAGTAATCTTAAGGAGATAGTAATTAGATAAATATACCAGAAGTATCAAGCCAACTGCAAGAATAAGAGTTTTTATATCGAGACTGTCTCTTCTGTAAGTTAAAATTAACCCCAGAGAAGCAATTTCAAACATCAATAGCAGTCTTCTTGGCAATTTCCCGTCAATAATGCTTTTCATATTCATACCTCTACATTCTGTTAACGAAAATAAACTCTAATTCTCCAACGCCAATCACATCACCATTTGCTATTCTACTTGCATCGGAAATCCGAGTTCTATTCAAATATGTTCCATTTGAACTTTCTAAGTCAACAATAAAATACTGGTTCCCATCTTTGCTAATTTTAAAGTGATGTTTGGAAATATAAGGATCCTTTATTACAATACTATTGTCCTTCCCACGTCCCAGAGTCAGCTCATCCTCAATAGAATAAGAATCTTCAACTCTATATGGCAGAGAATCCAGCCTGTTTAATAACTTAATATATGTAGCTGAATCATTCTGTCTAGTCTCCATAGCTCTAATATCCAAATATATCATCCTGATAATGACGAAGATGAACATATAAATAATAAAGACAAAGAAATACTTAAATATTATCGATAACAAATCAAACATCTGGCAGTCACCTCTTCTTCAATGTTACCATAAAGGATAAATTTAGTGAATTATTTTCAATACCTATATAAATGCTATCTTCAATTTGATACAATATTATCATAATGGAGCAGGAGGTGTGATAATGAAGAAGCTAATGAGATCATCATCTGACAGGTATTTACTAGGAGTTTGTGGAGGCCTGGCCGAATACTTGAATATAGACTCAACAATAGTAAGATTAGCATGGTTTTTCTTGTCAATTTTCTCGTTTTTTACTTTTGGAGTTATATATCTTATATGCGGAGCTGTAATCCCCATGGATAATATTAATACTAATAGTGAATCAAATAGAAATTCAAGTGCTGGTGGCAGGCTAATTATGGGACTCTCTCTAATAATTGTTGGTTCTTTTTTACTTGCACGGTTATTATTCCCATGGTTCCCCATATACTTTAGACAAGCACTTAAGTATTGGCCTTCACTATTGATAATTTTAGGGCTCTACATTATAGTCAAACGAAAGGATGACTGATTTTATATGCCAGATAACAAGATTACGTCCATCGAAATTCAAAAAGATAAATCCAGAATCAATTTGTATCTCGATGGAAAATTTAGTATGGGTCTTCCCTTAGAAGCAATTGTTGAGTTCAATTTATCAAAAGGTAAACTTATAGATTCTAGTACCATAAATTCCCTAAAATCATACAATGACAAGTCAAAAGTTAAGCAGTCAGCCATAAACTATTTGTCTTATAGACAGAGAAGCGTAAAAGAAATTCGCACGCATCTGCTGAGTAAGGATTTCAATTCAGATTTAGTAGAAATCGTTATTGATGACTTAGTTAATTCAGGGTATCTTGACGATAGAAAATTTGCTGAGATGTATGTCAACGAGAAAACTCGTTTAAATAATTTAGGTTCGGTCAGAATTAAATATGAGCTGAGACAAAAAGGCATAGACGAAGACATTATTGAAAGTTCATTAGATAAAGCTGAGACTGACTATGATGGTTTAGCAGAGATTGTTATTAAAAAGTATCCTAAAGATAAATCCAAAGACAGACAAACCTGGTTTAGAAAAGTAGCAGGATTTCTCCAAAGGAAAGGATATAATTATGATTCTGTAAAAAAAATCATCGATATCATTGAGAACGGAGAAATTGATTAAAATGTTCTATGTTTATATATTAAAGTGTTCAGATGGGACATTCTACACTGGATATACCAACTCTCTGGAGAGAAGATTGAAGTTTCATAATGAAGGAAAAGCTTCTAAATACACAAGGTCACGACTTCCTGTTGAGCTGATTTACCATGAAGCTTATGAACTAAAAAGTGAAGCTATGAGTCGTGAAGCCAAAATAAAACAGTTGGCTAAGGAAGATAAAATATCGTTAATAAACAATAAAAAGTAGAAGAAGCCAGAGTGTACTGACCTTTTCTACTTTTTATTTTCTGATTCTGATTGCGATGAAGCAGAAGCTGAATCAGGGGATTTTAGAAGTCTTCGTTTTCGCCTTTTAACAGGTTTGGCAATTATCCCCAAAATAAGCGCAAACAACAAGCCTACCAGGCCTGCAACTACACCAATTATAGCCATCAGCAAAACTTCAAGACTAGATTCTGCCGTTAGCACATGCATGACAGAATAGAAGTTATGAACACCCATAAATAATACTATTAATCCAGGTAAATATTTAACAAATCTTAATTTTCTAAAAATCAGAAAAGCAACAAGTGTCATTAGGGCTACCCCAGCTGTTGCTGTAAGCATAAAACGAGCATTATCAAAGTATCCTGCCAGTTCTAACATGATTTTTTTTAAGCTTATGATTACTGAAGTTAATTTATCCACATGATCACTCCTCAATTTTACCAAGCTGTCAGTTTTAATCTAATTCTGTTGCTCCTTGTCTGTTCATTTCATTTCTCCATATATCAGGATACCTTCCAGTTGCCCATTCTGACATAATAACAACAGAATCACTCGGAAGCTCAATAAAAGCCAAAGGCTTATTAATCAAATCGTATCCATCTATTGAATATATTACAATATGTGAGGTCGATATTACAACTATTAAATCGTCATTTGGTGAGGAAAACACGTCAAGAACATCGGGAATAGCTAATCTTACAGCTTCAAATGGCAGGGATTGCTCATCAAAATTTACCATTTCTTTAGGAGGAATAGCTTTGATATTGAATTCTCTGTATAGCTCCTCGTTGTTTTCCTTATAGTTTATACGGCCTTTTAATGTCCAGTATCCATTCCTTCTTGCCAAGCCTACATTTTCTTCATTTAACAAAATATCTTTATCCAGCGATATTACACTTCGCGCTCCTTCTGTAAACAGATTAGTACCTGATTCCCCAATTAAATCAGAGAGCTTAATGGGTTTCTTCTCGGTTAAGTTGTCAACCGCATATATCTGCAGAGTTCTTCTGTCTCCTCTGTCAAGATCGTAATTTTCAACTGAAATATAATCATTTCCTAAGAATACTATGTTTCTAAGAATGGAAGGTGTCGATTTTTCATCTTTTTCAAAAGTAAAATAGTTCTTTTCTTCTTGATTGAAGGTATAATCCTGTAAAATTTGCTCGCTCTTTTGCAAGTTAAACAGCGGAGTTGCAATTATGTCATCAGAAATCTTGCCATTTTCCTTTAACCTATTTTGTTCTATTTTCCAAAATCCATTTTTTCTTGGCATAAGTATACCATCAAGAACTGAAACTCCTTTAAGCTGTCTTCCATCGCTTTGAATCCAATATGTTCTATATTCCCAGTCAGGGAGATCATTGTCTTCATCAAACACCTGAGTTTTTACTCCTAAAAGGAGTCCTGATTCAAGCTCTTCTGCCTCAATTTCTCCAAAAGAACTCTGAACGATTTCTTCAATGTCAATATATCTGTTTACCTCATCTAGGCTTACTTTCGCAACCTTTTTCTCAAGCTTATAAAAAATGTCATCTTTATAATATAGCATTGTATCATCATCAAGGAGTAAAAGCTCACAGAAGTATTTGCTGTCACTCAATATTGTAACAACCTCTAGCTCCTCATTTGATAAACCCATAGATAATGGACTTGTTTTAAACTTGTAAATCAGGTAGTCGCTAGCTTTTACCCTTTTTATCTTATAAGAAGGTTCAGTAGAATAATCATTTCCAATTAATACGGCATCTCTATGAAATAACGCTGTCTGCCCAATGTAATCTGATGTATCCTCTGATAATGGTCCTCCCAATTTGTAGATAATAGATGTTATTTCCCACTTTCCTTCAATGGGAGATATTGTACTGTTAGGTGCCAGGATAAGGTCTTGAGCATTCTCTCCTGTCGAAGCACAGGATGACAAAATTAATGAAAAGACTATTATAATAATCATCTTTGCTGTTTTCATCACACACTCGCCTCCCTTGGGAATCCAAGTTCAACTTTTGTCCCCTCACCAAGTACAGACTCAATATTGAAATATCCCTCATGTAAATGCATAATCTCATCACAAATTGATAACCCTATTCCACTATGTGATTTACTGTTTTTCCCTTTGTAAAACTTTTCTTTAATATAGGGAAGCTCCTCTTCCGGAATACCTGGACCATCATCTTCTACTTCAATAATAAGATGATTTTCTGATTCATAAGCTTTCAGAGTTACTTTGCCTTTGCCAGTAAACTTAAACGCGTTGTCAATGACATTAATAAGAACTTGTTTAATTCTGTTACCGTCTCCCATTATTGGAGAGAGATTATCATCTATATCAACTTCAAATGAAATATTATTGTTGATTGCTCTTGGCATCATTTGGTACACTACCATCTTTAAACTTTCTTTAATATCCACCATTTCTTTAGTCAAAGTGATCCTGCCAGAAGTAAATCTTGAAAAATCAAGTAGTTCTTCAACCATCCTAGAAAGTCTGTCACTCTCATTTTCAATAATATCAAGCCCGTCAAGATAAATATCCCGACTTAATTCTTCATCAGCCTTTAAAGTTACTGCCCACCCTTTTATTGAAGTAAGTGGGGTCCTCAGTTCGTGTGAAATTGAGGATATGAAATCGTTTTTTAAAGTTTCTTTTCTAAGAATCTCTTCTGCCATGTAATTTAATGTATGAGATAATTTGCCAATTTCGTCATCATATTTAACATTGCTTCGCACTTTAAACTGACCATCTGCCATTTTATTGGCAACCTCAGTGACTTCAGCAAGTGGTTTTACAATTGAGTTGGCTATAAATATACTAATAATTATTGCAACAGCAACAACTGCAAATCCCATTATAACAAGAAATCTTGCAATATCTGTTATGACTGCATTTGTAGCTTTAAGGCTTGAAACAAATCTCAATATACCCACCGGAGTGTTTCGATATAGTAAAGGCATAGAAACAGCCATAACTGGATCTGAGTCATAAGATACAGATCCCGACCATACCCCTTTACCTTTCTCCATAGCATCAGTTATATCGGGGGTAGCAATCAGCTCGCTAAAAGGTACTCCAAGTGAATCCATAAGTACTGTGCCATCAGTACTAAGTACCTGTACTTGTGCAGAAGTATGCTGCCAAAATAAGTCAACATCATCAATTATGGTTTCTTCAAGATTTTCAGTTGAAAAATAACGGGCATAAAAATTAGTAGAGAATTCAATCTGACTAGTCAAAATATCCTCTACATTTTTATAATAGTGATCTTTTATACCGTTTATGAGCAAAATTTCAAGAAATATGACCGTGACAAGGATAATTAGCATAAAACTTCTGATTAGCCTTGATTTAATGCTTCTTCTCATCCACAATTCCTACTCTCTTGATTTCCATCTGTAGCCTACGCCCCAAACAGTTTCTATGTACGTCGGCTGGCTTGAGTCTTCTTCGATTTTTGATCTTAACCTACGGATATTTACATCAACGATTTTTGAGTCACCTACAAAGTCGACTCCCCAGACATAATTTAATATTTCATCTCTTTTAAATGCCTTTCCAGGGTTTTCAATAAACAATTTTGCAATCGAAAACTCAGTTGGAGTAAGTATTATCTCGCTTTTGCCCTTATAAAATTGCCTTGAGTAGACGTCAATTCTAAAGGGATGAAAATCAAGCGATGGCTTTTCATCTTCTCCATTTATCTCTAATCTTCTCTCAAGAGATTTGACTCTTAAAACCAGTTCTGTTGGATTAAATGGCTTGGTCATATAATCATCAGAGCCGTACTCAAGGCCCATTATTTTGTCAATATCTTGGCTTTTTGCAGTGAGCATAATTATTCCCAAATAAGGATACTTCTCTCTTAGTATTCTGCATACTTCAAATCCGTCTATCCCAGGGAGCATGACATCCAACACTACAATATCGACAGATTCCTGGGCAGCAATCTGCAAGCCCTCTTCTCCTGTTGAAGCTTCTAACACAGAGTATCCAGCGCGATCCAGATTAATCTTAACAAATTTTCTTATTGATTCTTCATCTTCGACTATTAAAACAAGTCTGCCCATGGATTTCCCTCCTAATGATTAAACTGATCAAGAGTTCTAAAAGTATAACCTTCGTTTAATAAATGCTCAATAATTTTTGGCAATACGTTAACTGTATTCTGTTTCACATCTGCATCATGCATAAGAATTACCACTACATCTCTTTTCCCATAAGTGTTGAGAAACCTACCTAGTAGATAACTTTCAGACGGGCTAACCTTTTCTGCATCGCCATTAACAGTGTTCCAATCAAACCACTGATACCCTTCATCTTCGAGAACTTTTTTAAAAGGATTTTTATAGTCACCAAAAGATCCCCCAGGGAATCTCACAAGTTTAGTTTCAAAATCATCTCCTAAAATCCTCTTGAAAGTATTTTCAGTTTTTCTGATATCAGCCATAAAATTGGCGGTGTTCTTATATAGATATGAGTATACGTGAGAATATGTATGGTTTCCTATAGCATGACCAGCGTCTCTTATTTCTCTAAGTCTTTCGGGATATTTATCTGACATGCTCCCTACGACAAAAAATGTAGCTTTAATACTATATTTCCCAAGAATCTCTAAAATTTGTGGAGTGGCTTTTTCTGACGGACCGTCATCAAATGTAAGATAAACAAACTTTCCATCTACTTTAGGTGGAAACGTAATTTCTTCATTGCTCACAAAATACTTGTCTTGATAAACATTTACTACAGATTCAAAATGTTCTCTAATGAGCTGAGCTCTTTCATCTTCAATTACATCAGAATTATCGTCAACAATCCAATCAGCTTTTGCGGCTAAAACTGGATTTTCAAAAATTGCATATTTAATAGCTTTATCAACGTCTAATGATTTAGCCTCTCCTGTAATTCCACCAAAAAAATGCCCGTATAACTCAGGGCCTGCGAACGCCATTACAGCGATTATTGTAATCAAAAATAGAACGGAGATGATCTTTCGTTTCATATTATTGAACCTCCATAGATGTCTTAATACTATAATATTATACCCATTAATTGAGATAGTTACAAATTTATTAATATCTGGTTACATAAGAGTTACATACAAATACCGGAGACTTTAATCTCCGGTATTTATCAACTATTTTTAAATTGTGACATGTATAATCTTTTGTAAATACTTTCTGTAGCCATGAGCTCTTCATGAGATCCCTGCTCTTCGACACCTTTTGAAGTAAGAACCAGAATTTCATCGGCATTCTTTATAGTCGAAAGTCTGTGGGCGATGACAAGAGTTGTCCTGCCCTTCGAAAGATCTTCAAGTGATTTCTGGACTATAGTTTCTGTCTCATTATCAAGAGCAGAAGTCGCCTCATCCAAAATGAGAATTGGCGGATTTTTTAGAAAAAGTCTGGCGATTGACAATCTCTGTTTCTGCCCACCCGAAAGTTTTACACCCTTTTCACCAATGTAAGTATCATAACCAGCAGGCAAAGATTCTATAAAGTCGTGAATACTCGCAAGTTTTGCAGCATTAATCACATCTTCATCAGTCGCTCCAGGATCACCATATAATATGTTTTCCTTTATAGTTCCAGTGAACAAGAATACATCTTGTTGTACCAGACCAATGTTTTTTCTCAGAGACCTGAGTTTAATATCTTTAATATCGTAACCATCTATTGTTATTTTACCTTTTGTGGTCTCGTAAAACCTTGGGATTAGATGGCATAGTGTTGTCTTTCCAGCACCACTAGGTCCGACAATTGCCACTGTCTTACCAGCTTCTATCTCCAGGTCAATATTAGAAAGTACCTGGTCTTCTCCATTATTATAGCTAAATGCTACTTTTTGAAAACCAATGTTTCCTGTCACTCTCTGAAGTTCAACCGAATCTGGGCTGTCGACAATATCTGGCTCGATATCCATTATTTCAACAAATCTTTCAAACCCAGTCATACCATCTTGCAGTTGCTGTGTAAACTCTGTTAGTCTTCTTATGGGTTGCATAAAGAAGTTCACATAAAGAGTAAAAGCAAAAAGATCCCCTATGCTAATTATTCTTTTAAATACGAAAAATCCTCCTAAAGAAATTACAGTAAGATTCAAGAGGCTTGATATAATTCCAACTCCAGCAACAAATTCAGCCATAACCTTATAAGATTCACGCCGCGCATCCGCAAAAGCCGCATTTCCCATACTGAATTTTTCAATTTCATAATCTTCGTTTGTAAAGGATTTTGCTACCCTGACCCCTGAAATGCTATTTTCCAGCTGTGCATTTACATTAGCTATTTTGCGACGAACTTCTCTAAAAGACTCTTCCATTCTAATTCTCTTCTTAATGGCAAACCAAACCAAAACAGGAATAAATGCAAATATAATAAGAGTAAGTCTCCACTCGATAAAAAGTAATATCAGGAAAGAACCAGCCAGCATGATAATTGAAATGAACAGGTCTTCTGGACCATGATGTGCTAGCTCAGTTATATCCCTTAAATCGTTGACTATTCTAGACATAATATGGCCTGTCCTGGTATTATCAAAATAACTAAACGACAGTGTCTGAAGGTGTGAAAAAATATCTCTTCTCATGTCGTGCTCAATTCTTACTCCCAGTAAATGCCCGTAATAAGCTACAACATACTGACTTATGTATCTGACTACAAACAAAAATAGCATTACAACAGTCCAGATTACTAAAAGTCGCATATTGCCATCTGGGATGATTTCGTTTACCATATTCTTAGTAAAAACTGGGAATATTAAATCAAATAACGATATGAGAAAAGCAAAAAACATATCGATGATAAATAATTTTTTATGTGGCTTGTAATAAGCAATAAACCTTTTAAGCATTCATATCTCCTTATTTCTTTTGTAATTATTTTATGTTAAGATGAAGAAACATATACTCTTTCGACACACGAATATTATACGACACTATCGAATATCTATCAACTATAGTTTTGGAGGAAAAATGGGACAGCTACTAATATTTTTAACAGCATTTATAATACAGTTTACAATAGCTATTGAGATGAATTTTATTGGACCCCTTGCTCCTTTTCTTTCTCAACATTTTGGGATTAAAGCAAGTCAGGTAGCATTTTTTAATCTTGGATATTCGGCTATTGGAATTTTAGTACCCTTATTTGGAATTTGGGCTGATAAGTATGGCAATAAAAAGCTCATGAGCCTGGCACTGTCTTTTTTCCTTGTAGGAAGCATAGTCTGTTCATTTTCTTCAACCGCTCTTCAATATGCTGCAGGCAGAATTTTCTTAGGTCTTGGATATTTCTCTTTAAGTGGTACACTGATGTCTTACATATCTGAATTTGTAGACTATAAAAAGAGAGGAAAAGCAGCAGGTATCTTAAGACTTGCTTTTGGTCTGGCTATATTGTCAAGCCCTCTATATTCCGCTATTCTATCAAATAAGTACAACAATTTAAAAAGTATGTACCTTCCACTTGCATTGCTCTCTGTCATTGCTCTATTAATGCTTAGTAGACTTCCAGAAAGCAGAAAAGAGACCAATGTGAAACTTGATACTGAAGGTTTTATAAAGATTCTTAAAAACCCTCGCACAATCAAAATATTGGGATCTCTCTTTTTGTTGATTACTGCACCGACAATGCTATATAATTTTTTATCAATAAACTTATCTACAGAACACGGACTCAGCCAGAAATCTATCGGAATTGTGTATTCTATAATGGCAATGGGTACTATCTTGGGCATAGCAATAGCAGCTATGATGGCAGACAGAATAGGGAAATTAAAGTTTTCCAGATACTGCTTCACAATAATGGTGTTATCAATAATGTTAATTGCATATATACCTTCAGTGTTTATTATAACTTTCCTAGCGTCTGCATTTGCTTTTGGCCTGGATAGTGGCTGGACTGCATACCAGGCTTTTAGTTCTGAGATATTCCCTGAAAATAGGAGCACTTTTCTCGGCCTGTTTTATACAGTTAATGCCTTTACAGTCGCAATTCAGTCTATAGTAGGTCCTCTACTCTTTGAAGCTGGAGGTCTCAAACTGACAACTGGATTTGGCTTTACAGCATCAGCTATAGCTTTGATTATCCTGTTTAGAATAAGCCACTCACATGCATAATACTTCTATGATAGATCCAGAGCTAATCTGGCTGCCCCTAGCATACCTGCTTCATTTTTAAACTGGGCTGGCAATATTAATAAAGATGAAGCATCATTTACCTGAGTGTTAAACTCTTCTATAAGTCTGTCCCACCACAGATTTTTTGATGCTATAACACCTCCACCAAGGATAAATGCCTGTGGATCTATCAAGTTTTTCATGCTAGCTAGAAATATGCCAAAATCTGAAGCAAATTTATCTACTGCAGCTTTAGCTTTTTCATCACTTTCGTATACTGCTGTAATTTCTTTTCCCGACAAGCTCTTCCCTGTCAACTCTCGATAATTGTTTTCAATCCCCGTGCCAGAAATATATCTTTCAGTACACCCTTTTTGTCCGCATGTACAGGGACGCCCATTTGGTCTAAAAATGGAATGCCCAAACTCTCCTGCCCTAAAGTTCGACCCTCTCCACAGCCCTGCAGGTGGCAGCCAGGTCGCTCCTCCTAGACCTGTCCCTATAGTCAGCATAACAAAGCTTTCTAATCCTTTTGCAGCTCCAAGCCACGATTCGCATATGGCAGCACAATTGGCATCATTTTCAACGAATACTGGGATATTAGTATATTGAGACATCAAATTTCTAACATCAGTCCAAGCCCAGCCCTTTATATTGCCTCCCACAGCGAGAATTTTGCCTTCTTTTGAGTCGACAAAACCAGCAGTTCCTATTCCCACGCCTGAAACATCCTCATTTACAGACAACTCATTTACCATTTCTGCCATCTGTTGGATTATGACTAAAGGATCACCTTCATTTATAGTCTTAACAGTAATTTTATTTAGAATTGTTCCATCATCTGCTATGAGAGCGGCGTTGATCTTAGTCCCACCCAGATCTATTCCAATAGCTTTTCTCATTTGAACTCCTCCCACTCTGCGTTGAATTTGTCCATCATTTCAATTAATTCCTGTAAATCATTCTGTTGTTGATCTAAATCATTTACAATAAACTGTTCTTTTAAAGCAGCTATTCGCAGAACCTTTTCATTTATTTGTTCTTCAGTTATTAATCCACTTATAACCATTTCTTCCATAGAATCCAAAAACTCATTTACAGACTCAGTTCCGTGACAAATAAGGGCTACATCTCCCCCAGATATGATAAATTTAGCTGCAGCTCCAGCTGTACCATATCCTTTTGTTACAGCTCCCATGGTCATGTCATCTGAAAATACAACTCCATTAAAACCTAAATCTCCTCTTAATAAATCATTTATCACAATATTTGATACACTTGCCGGCTCATCATCAAAGGCAGTGACTAACAGATGCCCAACCATAACTGCTGGTATCCCATTGTCAATAGAATACTTAAACGGATAAATATCCTGTTTAAAAAGTCTATCTCTGTTCTTATTTATCACTGGTAGCCCTTCATGAGAATCTACACTTGTATCCCCATGACCAGGGAAATGCTTTACTACAGGTATTATACCCTGACTCATAATTCCTTTAGCAATACTTACACCTTGTATGGCTACAATTTCTGGGTTCTGGCTTATAGACCTGTCACCTATAACGCGATTTTTAGCATTTGACGAAACATCTAAAACAGGACTAAAATCCATATTTATGCCAAAATATTTAAGCTTTAAAGCCTGAAGGCTCCCATATTTGTATGAAGCTTCTTCATTGTTGAGTTTACCTAGTTCATAAGCAGACCGAAAGTTTGGGAATATATTTGAAAGCCTAGTTACCTTCCCACCCTCTTCATCTATACTGAGGAAAAGAGGTAAAGATGAATTCCCATTTGCTTCGTTCAGCGATTCTATTAGAGTTGATAGCTGTGTCTCATTCTCTACATTCCTTTGAAAAAATATGACTCCACCTACACTTCTTTCAGCAATTAATTTAAGTTCTTCCTCATTAGCCTTAGCTCCATTAATGCCAATAATAACCAGTTGCCCAATTTTCTCTTGAAGATTCATCTTTTGAACCCTTTCCAGAAGCTGATTTTCTTCGGTTTCTTCAGTAATGTCAGGTTCTTCTAAAGTTATAGTTTCTTCTTCGCTTTGTGTAATTTCAGATATCACTGTTTCTGGTTTGATTCCCTCTTGTTTCCTTCCACATCCTGTAATTAGCAAACTAATAGCAGTTAGTGCTATCAGCAAGAAAATAGTATTAATATTTTTCCCCATTTTAGCACCTGTCGCCAATAAACTCTCGCAGAAGTGAATTCGGCGGTATCTGACTTTCATCTTCTATACTTGTAAAGTACTGCAAAAATCGAATTAATTTTTTGGCTTCACTAAAGTATATGCTATCTGCTCCAATCTCTTCCAGCAATGGCTGAATATGTTTCTTTAATACTGACATCTCATATACTAAAGAAGAGTTAAACATCACATCTGCATCTTCCTGATACGGGAAAATATACTTCTCTTCACCTTCTCTGACACCTTTCCACATTTCAAGGGTTCTCAAAGGTCCATTGCCTCTGTATTTAACATCCCGAACCATTCGTCTGATAAGCCTGGTGTCGGTTGTGGCAATACGATTGTGATTATCAATATTCAACTGAGTCAAAGCAGAAATATACACCTTGAATTTATTTTTTCCTGGAATTTCAGAGGTAAGTTTTGGATTTAGCGCATGAATTCCTTCGATGATAATAGGATGGTCTCTATCGACTCTAATCCAGTTACCTGATTTTTCTCTGGTTCCAGTAATAAAGTTGAATCTTGGTAACTCTATTGATTCCCCTTCAAGAAGAGAAATCAAATCCATATTGAACTTTTCAATATCAATAGCTTCCAGTGATTCGAAATCGTGCTGACCATCTGGCTTAATTGGAGTTTTATGCCTGTCAACAAAGTAATCGTCAATAGAAATGGAAACAGGCCTCATGCCATTAACTCTTAACTGAGTTGCGAGCCTTCCTGCAAAGGTAGTTTTACCTGAAGAAGATGGACCCGCTACAAGAATAATAGTTATATCCTGATCGTGGAATATCCTGTCTGCTATCTGCCCTATCCTTTTTTCATGGAGAGCTTCTGATATCCTTATTACTTCTTCTATCTCTCCTCCTAAAACTTTTTCATTTAGAGAGCCAATATTCGCAAGGTCAAGAATCTCCAGCCAGTCGCTGGCCTCTTTAAATATTTTCGCTAAATTTTTCTGGTCGTAGAAATTGTTTAGATTGTAGTGATTCTTTCTACTGGGGAATAGAATAATTACACCTGGATAATAATATTTCAATTTAAATTCTTCAGTATATCCAGTTGTAGGCGCTAAGTATCCATGGAAAGAGTCTATATGATCCCCAATCTTGTACACACTGACTTTTTTATTATCCAGAGTTGAAAGCAATCTGACTTTATCCTTGTATTTATTTGATCTAAAGAGCTCCATAGCTGAAGCTTTATCCAGTTCAAATCTCTCGATTGGCATGTCTCTTTCAATTATTTCTCTCATTTTATTTTCAAGTGCAGTAGTTTCACCAAAAGATATTCCGTGTTTATCATCTAGCTCAGCATACAAACCAGGCCCAAGAAAGTGATGAATGATAGCATCGTTACCAGGAAAAAGTTCCTTGCATGCCATAATGAAAACTGCAGAAATTGTTCTAGTATAGATTCTATAGCCATCTACATCTCTGTTGTCAATAAACTGTATGTTTGCTGAATCAACAGGACTTTTGTATAAAGGCCATATTTCATTTCCTATCCTTGCACCAAGATATTTTTTATAGTCTTCTTGATAAACTTTCTTTGCAATTTCTAAAAGTGTAGTGCCTTTTTCAATTTGAATTTCACCAAAGCCTTCTACTGCTACATTCATTAACTCAGTCATTTAAATCCCTCCTATCGAGAAAATAAGTCTAGTTCAATCTTTGCAAGTATTTCTCCTGGTTGAGTAGTGAACTCTTTTCCGTTGAGATAACTGAAAGGTTCTTCAAAACCGCCAAAGACTACCTTGTAGCCATGTAACCACTGGTTGTCAAGTTTGTAACGCTTATTGAAGTAATCATTAGTCTTTGAATCCCCATACTTTCTGTCTCCGATTACTGGATACCCAAGGGCTTTAAGTGTACTCCTTATCTGATGAGTCCTTCCTGTTATTAATTCAGCTTCGAGTATTGTGTACTCACCATTAGTCTTAATGACTCTGAATCTAGTGTGTACCTCTTTCGAATCGTCATCTCTTCCACTTGAGATTTTCACAATATTTCTATCGTCATTTTTGCTCATAAATCCCTTGTGCTCAAAATCGTCATGAATTTTGCCTTTTACGATAACCTTATAATACTTGTGAACTTTCATATCTTTTATAGCACTATTTACTGCTCTCAATGAACTAGAGTTCTTAGCACCAATTATTATCCCAGATGTATTTCTGTCCAATCTATTGCAAATGGCCGGAGTAAATGTCTTCTCAATTCTAGGTACATAATCACCCTTTAATATTAAATAGGAAATTAATGAATCCACGACGTTCTCTTCATAGGCTTGTCCGTCGCCATGAGACAGAATTCCAACAGGTTTATTAATGAGTACAATGTTGTCATCCTCATAAAATATGTCTGGAGCTATGGCATTCATGCGAGCCTCTTTGTCAGATTTAAATTTATCAATTGTCTCATCCGAAAGAAAGAGCTGTACAGTATCACCCTCCATAAGAACAGATTCAGGTTCTGCTTTGCCTTTATTTACTTTGATATTCTTTTTTCTAATCATTTTATAAATGAAACTATTAGAGGCTTCGTTAAGATATTTCTTCAAAAACCTGTCCAGCCTCTGGTTTGCCTCATTCTTTCCTATCATAATCTCTCTCAAAGTTTGTATCACCTTTTCTTAATTAATATGTTATAATTATACTATAAACCCGTGTAAATGGGAAATGAACTGACTCTGATAGCATTAGAGGTGATATCTTGAAAGGCTTCGATAAAATTCGCGACATTTTATATGATTCAATTGACTATGTCTTTATGTTTGCAATACTTATAATCGTAACACTTGTAATTGGTTGGAGACTCGACGTTTTATTTGCTAAAGATGCTCTTGAAATACCAGATAATCCAAGCATAATCGTCGATAACTCTGAAAGGCCCGTGGAAATACCAGAAATTCCAGATGAAAGCACAAATGATCCTGAACAACCTCCAGAAGAATTGGAAGTTGCAGAAGAACCTGAAGAGCCACAGGTAGAAGAGCCTGCCGTACCAGCACCACCTCCACAGACTGTATCGGTTAAAGTTGTCATACCCGAGGGGAGTCTGCCTGGTAAAATTGGTTTAATTCTTGAGGACGCTGGAGTCATTAGCAGTAGTAGAGATTTCTTGACGAAGGTTGTAGAAATGAAGCTGGATACAAAACTCAGATCAGGCACCTTTAATATCCAAAAAGGTATTTCGTTAGAAGAAGTAATCAAGACGATAACAAAATAACGTCACCCTTCGTGGGTGACGTTTTAATATGTCTCGTTGATGTATTCATCTATCAGAGATTTTCTTCTCCCTTCGAGAAATATTCCCTCTTTTTTGAGAATATCCAGAAGCCAAACGGCTTTTGAGTGAAAAATTGCTTCTTTCTTTTCTTTCAAAACTATCTCATAAAGCTTATCCTTCAAATTCTTGGATTCACATTTTATAAAATAGGCTTCTACATTCTGAAACTCTAATATTCTCAGTACATCTAATGCAGCTCTGTCCTTTTCATGATAATACTTATAACCTTTGTTCAGGTATTCCACATAATACTTCTGATGTTTCCTAGAACCTCTTATCTCCATTGCAAGCATCCTGAAGTATTTTGCAAGAACATTAAAATACTGGTAATTGTACATGCCTTTTTCATAACTATCGACTCTAATAAACGGTTTAACGTTCATACGAGTTATAAAGTCATAATTGAGTTCAAGAAATTCTCTTTTAGAAATATCACCATTTTGCAACTGCAAAATTAAAAATGATCTGTTGTCAAAAAACGTTTCAAAAAGACCTTTTTTCCCATGGTAAATCAAAACATACACCCATTCTAATTCATATTTACAGAGTATTTACCTAGTGATTATATCACACCTTGATAATTTTTCAAAAGTTCAACTTCATATTCAGTCAATTCCCTGTATTCACCAGGGCCAAGTGTTTCACTTAAATTAAGCTTTCCCATACGAAAGCGCTTAAGGTAAATAACGCGAAAACCTTGGGACGCAAACATCCTCTTTATCTGATGATACTTACCCTCAACTATGGTGATATTTGCTTTCGAATGGTTGCCTGAGACGATAATCTCTAATTTAGCAGGCTTTGTAGTATAACCATCTTCAAGTTTTATGCCTTTTTCAAAAATTTCTACGTGCTCTTTTTTAAGTTCACCCTCTACTATTGCAAAATACTCTTTATCTACCTCGTTCTTAGGAGATAAAAGCTTATGTGCCAACTCGCCATCATTTGTCAGGAGAAGTAGACCTTCTGTATCTTTATCCAGTCTCCCAACTGGAAACGGTCTAAACTGTCTCAAATCATCATCTAGGAGCTCGACTACAACTGAATCTCTTGGATCATCTGTCGAAGACACTATGCCTTGTGGCTTGTTTAGCATAACGTAAATGAACTCTCTGTAGCTTATTTCTTTTCCACAGAAAAAAATTCTGTCTTCGCCAGGTTTTACTTTTTCTTGTGGATTGAGACAAACTTTATCATTTACAGATACTTGCCCTTTTTTTATAACATCCTTCACAAAAGTTCTGCTTCCAACACCCATATTGCTCAATAATTTATCTAACCTCAATTGTTTCAAAATACTCCTCCATTGCAATTCTAAAAGGAGCCTTGCGGCTCCTTTTTTATAATTCTTCTATCTCATAACAGTGAGCTCTGAGATTTTCAGGAATTTTTTCCATAGTATAATCAATATTTATATAAAAATCAACTTCATATTTATCCGCAATTTTATTTAGTGAATCTATAAGATAAACTAAGTCTTTAAGCTCTAAATTCATGACTTTGTAGATACCATCTACATATATTTTCTCCAAGTCGTAATCCATCGCCATTATTCCACACAAAAAGCCATAGAAAGACTGCACGTTAAGTACATTGAATTCCATGGCATTAATCAACCTAACATTGTAATTGAGACTAAAAATATGGTTATCATCTACATCTACAAAAGCTATGTTACCATTACCCTCAAGCATGTCCTTGTTGGCTTTTTCAATTAGCCACTTTGTCTTGCCTGAGCCTTTAGCACCTAAAATAAACTTAACCATGATAAACCACCTGACCTTTCATTAAATTAATTTATGCTTTACTAATCATTGAAAACTTTCAAAGCTTTACCGCCCAGATAATCAAATTTACTACCTTGATAAGTATTCTTTTCTCGCATTCTTTCGATAATTTCATCACGTATTTTCCACCATGACTCTTGCCAATTCACAAATAGAGAACCCTCAGAAGGAGCGCGTCCTATCAGCCTCTGAACGATAATCTCTGGATTTAGATATTCCAAAAAGAGAATAACTCTGTCGACATAATCTTCTTTAGTCAGAAGCTCAAATTCTCCTTTTTTGTACTGAATAGCCATCGCGGTCCCTTCCATTAAATACAAACTATGCAGTTTAACTTCGTCTGCACCCAGAACAGAAATAACCCTGGCACCTTCTATTACATCCAGCTTATTATCCCATGGTAAATTTAAAATCATGTGCACACATACTCTTAACCCATACTGTTTAATTTTTATTAAGGCTTCAATAAATTCAGCGAGTCCATGTCCTCTGTTTATCTTCTTGAGGCTGTGATAATTTACTGTTTGTAAGCCAATCTCAAGTGTTATATCTATACCCTTATTATACTTTAATTCTCTTAAAAATTGCAAATAATTGTCCCTTATACAGTCCGGTCTGGTAGATATGGAAATACCTACTATATCAGGTTGCACTGCTGCATTTATTGCATCCTTAAAACTATCCAAGGGCATATAGGTATTTGAAAAGTTCTGAAAGAACGCTATAAACTTCTCTGCTTTATATTTTTTCATAATCAACTGTTTGTTGATATTCAGTTGCTCTGCAACATCAACTGTTGAACAAAGATTTTCAAATGAGCCTCCTTCTTCTCCACAAAAAGTACAGCCTCCACTACTAAGATTCCCATCTCTGTTCGGGCAGGTCAGAGGAAGTTTTACTGGCAATTTATATACTTTTTCACCATATTTTTCAAATAGATAATCTGAATATGCCCTATATTTGTCATTACTCATGTTATACTCCTACATAAACGATGATAGAACATCTCGTAGCACAAATGCTACTCCTGCTTCATCGTTGTCTTTTTCAGTAATTAGATCAGCTGCCGATTTGACAAGATCGCTTCCATTTTTCATAGCAATACCTATCCCAGCATTTAAAATCATTTCCACATCGTTATTGTCATCCCCTATTGCAAGAATTTCATCTTTCCCTATTCCTTTCAGCTGCGCATACTCCAATAAAGTCTTCCACTTACTGCCAAGGGGATTCATAGCTTCATACATCGCTTCAGCAATCCTTATATTTTCCAAAACATGTGAATTATATCTTCCTGGATATTTGCTGTTAATGATGCTGTAAAACTCAGAAAGTCTTTTTTTATCCCCTGGATAGACCACAGCCAGTACTCTGTCGAGCCTTAATAGATCTTCTTTAGGAGCAATTCTAAATCTCTTATCTCCTTCTGTGACTATTTTCATGTGGGATTTGTCAACACCATCGTACTCTAAGACTATATCAATACCCTGATTAAACATATCGACATGTATTATCCCTTTTAACTCTAAAACATCTGCTTCATTCAGAATATCTCTATAAGCTTCTGCATCCAGATATTTTGAGATTAAAAGTTCGTCATCATCTGTACGTCTTACAATGTTTCCATTGTTAGCAAGTATTGTGAAATGACCTCCAAGTTGTTCTGTCAGTTTTTTTGCAGAGTAATAGCGCCTTCCTGTAGCAATAACTATTTCCAGGCCAGCGTTTACAAGATGTTTTATTACCCTGACATTTTCGTCAGGTATAACTCTATTATTATTTAATAAAGTACCATCCAAATCTATGGCAATTAATTTAATCAAAAAACCAACTCCTTGTGAAAAAAAGCACTCCGCAAATTGCGAAGCACTTTAAAATCACTCGTCGCTTTCGTCGAATTCATCATCGTCAGAGTATAGTGCATAAAAAGCCTCTGAAACAAGGTCGAATTCTTCCTCATCTTCAATTAGTTCAAGCTCAAATTCTTCGTCATTTTTTTCATTGTATTTGTAGAGTAGAACTTCGTCAAACTCCTCTGCTTCATCGTCTGAAAGTGGTAGAAGGGCAATATATTCATTCTCTTCAACCTCAAAAATTCCCATTACTGCACACTCAAGTTCAGTATCATCATCCAGTGTAAGAGTAATTATTTCCATTTCCTCATGTTCGTGATCATGATTACAGTGTTCGTCGTGTATGTGATTGTGTTCGTCCATATCAATTCTCCTTTTAATTTATTTTTAGAATTCTCATTAAATAAGTTGACTGCATAATCTATATATTAGATTATTTTTCAATAAACTTCAACAATTAATTGATTAATAATACAATTCTATTCTAAATCCGACAAATTATAGCAGTCTTTGTTGCCAAACACGTCGATAATCTCAATTTCAAAGTTTGAATCGTCCAGATTATCGCTCTTAATAAAGATTTCACCTGGTATATTCGGGCGGAAAAACACTTCAGTTATTTCTCTTGTCTCTTCAGTCTTAATGATTGATATCTGCTCTATGAATAACAAGTAATCATCGGCTATTATCGCATTGGGATTAAACCCACTCGCAATTATCTGTCTAATATAATCAGCTTTAGGAATATAACTATCAATCTTTATTACGATAAAATCTTCTTCTCTTTTTATAGTGAAACCGATATCTAACCTTTCATTATTAGGGCTTTGTTTATAACTAAATAATCTAAAGCCTTTCGAAATATCAAAGATTCTCTGTGATACAGTTGACTGGCTTGTTGTGCTGGAATCAGATCCAATAAACCTTCTCTTTAATTTTATAGCTGCTTCTGCCGTAGTTCCACTACCCAAAAAAAAGTCAGCTACAATTGAATCTGCATTGGTAGAAACTTCAATAATCCTATTTAAAAGCTTCAATGGTTTCTGTGTTTCGTAGCCAGTTCTTTCACTTGAAGTACGTCCAACCATATCAATTGACCATACATCTTTCAAATTGACCAGAGTATACCATCCTTTTTCATCTTTGTATTCTTTTACACCTTTAAATCTGTATTGTGCTAACCCACGATTGTATGATTTCTCCTTTAAAGGACTGAAAATATATTTAGAAGTCTTAGTGTATACTAAAATGTTATCATGTTTTCTGGAATAACTTCGCCTTCCAGTTCCTCCAGATTTATATGCCCAGATTATTTCATTTAAGAATCTTTCTTTACCAAATATATCATCTAGAATTAACCTGAAATAGTGAGATGTTCTGTAATCAATATGGATGTAGAGGCTACCCCGCTCAGACAACAATCTATGCATCAGAAAAAGTCTTTTAGTCATAAATAGAAGGTAGTCGTACAGGCTCTCCCATTTGTCATCATATGCTCTGGTCTTTACAGTCAGTTTTTGCCCGTTAGCAGTCAGCTTTATATTCCTTTTATAATTATCCTTTGTAAAAAAAGGCGGATCTATATAAATGAGATCCAATTTCCCTTCAAATCCATCAGCTAGAAGAAAAGACATGGCATCCATATTGTCACAAAAGAAAAAGCTATCAAAAGCCCACTCTTTGTTGACCGTACAAGATAAAGAAGATTTATCAAAACCACTAGGGATATTTGAAACCGCAGATTTTGCTTCTTCTATGACTTTATTTAACATCTCAATTTCTTTCAAGCTTTCACCTCATTCTGCCATTTAGTAGTTGGGTGTGTTACGCATCAAGATTAATGTGGCAGTAGCCACCGGGGTTCTTCTTAAGGTAATCCTGATGGTATTCTTCAGCAGGAAAATAATATGAAAGAGGAACAACTTCGGTTACTATCTTTGACTTATGTTTTTTCTGTTCCTCTTCCATAACGGCAACTGCAATTTCATAATCTGCTTCATCTACATAATAGATTCCTGTCCTGTACTGAGTTCCAAAGTCTCCACCTTGTCTGTTTAGCAACGTTGGATCTATTATATTAAAATATTTTCTCAATATTTCTTCAAGTTGTATTACTTCTTCATCGTATTGAATAAATACGGTTTCTGCATGTCCGGTAGTACCTGTACAAACCGATCTGTAATCAGGTTCTTTCGTTTTTCCATTAGCATAACCCGTTTCAGTTTTTAAAACACCCTCTATTCGTGAAAAGTACTCTTGAACTCCCCAGAAACAACCTCCAGCAAGATATATTTCTTTCACAATTATTCCTCCTATATAGTAGTACAACAAATTATAAAAGAAATAACAGGGATTCCCCTGTTATTTCTTAATTAAAATGGAGCAAAGCTTTGCTCATCCCACCAGTCTTGTCGATACAGGTCGTATTGCTTTGAGAATTGCTCTAAATGCACATTCTCCCATTTGATAAGTATGTCGAATAGTTCTTCTGCAGCCTTAATCTTTGTGTTTTCTTTAGCTTTGGTATAAAATTCGATAGCGTCTTTTTCCATCTGAATCCCTATGCTGAAAACTGTCATAGCTAGTGAAGTCAGACTCTTATCGAACTTATCCCATTTGTAAATTCCTGGTGACGGTGGCCCTTCTTTTAGTGCCAGCTCAATATCTTCTTCTGGAGATTCTTTAATTTTGTTGAATAATTCCCTTAAGAATTCAATATGCTTCAGCTCTTCATTCGCTAGTTCCATAAGAGCCTCTCTGCTGCCTCCTGTACCTGCCTGACTTGCTGCAAGCTTGTAGAACTCATAACCTTCGACTTCATTTAACATAGCTTGCTTAATCACATCAAGTTCATCTTTATACATAGAATCACCCTTTCAATAATTCTTTCCTGTATTATTTACCCAAAACAAATTTTTATCCACTTATTTTAGCAAATTAGTGGCTATTGAATCTGGAACTCCAGTATTTTAGTTTTAATATCCTTTCTGCTTGCTAGCCAACCATCGTAATCGTTGATAGGTCCTATTAAATTTAGCAAATAATTTTCAAGGTTTTGCACAGCAACAAGGTTAATAAAGTCAATGCTGGCTTCTTTTTCGAAAGACTCATATATATATTCCAGCAGTTGCACTTCCATTTCAGTTTTTTCATCATGAGAAAGTCTCATTCCATCCATACTGTGGCTAATTATCTCAAGATACCCAGATCTAAGATAGTGAATAAACCCTTCAAAATCTTGAGTTTTTGTACCTTCTTCGATATCAAAAATGATTTTAAAGAACAAATTCCACCTAAAATCTTTATTGATTACCTGAAGTATACTGGAGCCAATCTTCTTTGAAAAATCATCATTATATACAAATTCTCTGTCAAAGTCTATAAAGTCGTTAAAGTCCATATTTTTGCTTCCAATTTCATTTAGTCTGTTTATAATCCTAAGAAAACTTTCCCCATAATTCCCGTTGTCATTTTCGGTTCTAGAAAAGATAAAGTCTACTATTACATCACTGGATTTCTTGAAATCTAATACAAAACCAACTTCTTGTCTAACTTTAACAATATAGATATCATGTATTGTCTTTGAAATCAGATTCTTGATCTGTGTATTTTTAGATGGAGTTGAACTGGCATCCATACTGCTAAGGTGATTATAAATAAGCATAAGCTGTCTGTCTATCATCGTTAGGTTGTCTTTAATCGATGACATTATGTCTCTAAAAAAGTCTTCAGTCAGCATATAATTAAAGTTCTTATAAAGTACTCTATGATCTATATCTCCCCAGAATACATTAACCATAGACTTAATCTGAAGCTCAAAATTTACTGTTACACCGTCTTTACGGTACCTACCATCGATCTTATAAATCTCAAATCCATTCTTTTGAATTTGCGGTTGTTTTTCATCTAAGTTCAATGAAATACTTTCATTGAGAACATTTGAATAATATCCATCTTCCTGCTGATTGTTAAACAGTCTGAGTATATCTTGATAGATTTTAGATTCATCCTCAATGAATCTACACTCTATTCTGAATCCTATAAGATCTGATAGATCTTCCACTAAGTCTTCAGGAGTATCGTATTTCATATAAAAATTATGCCTCAAAATTTTTTCTTTCAGACTTTCTGATGATTTAATTCTGTAATTGACATTTAAAAAATGATCTTTGATAAACAGGCTGTCATTAAAGAACTTTTCTAATTCTCCAGCAACTTTATTAAGTTCTTCAGATTTTGAATCGATAATATCCAAAGTTTGCTCAATAAAATCAAATAATTCTAACTTCATCTCTAACCTCCACTTAAGATCTAAGATGATTATAGCATAATTGTCTAGATTTAGACACAAATAACCCCCGAAAAAACGGGGGCTACTTTTAGAATTTGTCGTAAAATACTAATTCTTCAGGCATTCCTTTTGCCGTAAGAGAGTGAATTACACTATCAATCATTGGCGCATTACCGCACAGATAAGCCTCTTTATTGTCTCCATTTTCAAGCAGATTATCTATTGCATTGTTAACCCTGCCCTTTTCACCCGCCCAACCTTCTTCATCAGTTACTCTGGATAAAGTTGGCACAAATTTAAAGTCAAATAGAGTTTCTTCAAGTTCCCTAAAATGATCAAGCATAAATAGGTCTTTTGTAGTCTTAGCTCCGAAATAAAAAATTGCTTTTCTTTTTATGTCATTTGCCTTCATATAATCCAAGATTGAGAGTATAGGTGCAACTCCAGTACCTGTAGCGACCATAACCATCTCTCTTTCAGACTCGTTGTGATAGAAAAACTCGCCAAATGGCCCGTTAATCAAAACTTTGTCTCCAACGTCCAAATGATGATGAACATAAGTTGTGGCGACACCATCAGGTACATATCCAATTACAAGGTCGAAATAGCCAATCTCTGTTGGTGAAGAAGCTATAGAGTAAGCTCTGTATACTTCTTCCTCATTTCCTTCATATAATGGAGCTTTAAGTTGTACGTACTGACCAGGTTTAAAAGTGAATTCCTCTCCTTCAGGAAGTTTAAATCTTAATTTCTTAATTGTCCTTGTTAAGTCAGTAATTTCAAGTACAGTCGTTTCAAATTCCTTAACGTTAAACAGTTCTTCAGGAATCCTAATCTTAATGTCTTCCTTGACTTTACACTGGCAGGACAGCCTTACATTGTCTTTCAGTTCTTCTTCTGGTATGAATGGCAGCTCTGTTGCTAATACAGGGCCTCCACCTTCCAGTATCTGAACTTTACAATAACCACAGGTTGCCTTCCCTCCACAAGCTGAAGGAATAAATATCTTTTCAGCAGTCAGAGACTGAAGCAGAGTTGAGCCTCCTTCGATCTCATAGATTTTTTCATCGTTAATGGTAAGCTTAACTATTCCATAATTATTAATTGTCCTGTCTGCAATAGTTAATAGTACTGCAAACACTGCAGATATTACTGTTATAAATGCTGTTGAGAGAACTATATTTTCCATCTATGTCCCCCCTTAAGAAATTTGTACAATCCCTGAAAAACCGATAAAGGCCAAAGCCATGATTCCGGTTACAATCAGAGTGATACCAGGTCCTTCAAGACCTTTGGGCACATTAGCTTTCTTAAGTCTTTGCCTAATTCCTGCAAGAGATACTATAGCCATTGTCCATCCAATGCCAGAACCTACTGCAAAGCCAAATGATTGCAAGAATGTGTAATGTCTTATTATCATAAATAGGGATACCCCTAAAATCGCACAGTTTACTGTTATTAAAGGAAGGAATATTCCAAGTGCATAGTACAGATTTGGTATATACCTTTCTAATATCATTTCAATAAGCTGAACAAAAGCGGCTATACTGATAATGAACACGATAAACCTCAAAAATTCAAGATTAAAAGGAACCAGTATGTAATGATAGACAAGATAGTTTATAACAGTTGTTCCAGCTAGTACAAACGTAACTGCCTGTCCGAGTCCTAGTGAGGTGTTTATCTCTTTGGAAACAGCTACAAAAGAACACATACCCAAAAAGTTCGACAATATCATGTTATTTGTAAAGATTGCTGCAATGAATATTACCATTGGGTTTACTTCTATCATGACCCGGTCACCTCCTTGGTTTTCTTATCCTGAATTGTATGAGTAATCCAAATAACTATAGCCAAAAGGAAAAATGCACTTGGTGGCATTATCATTATGGTCCATGAAGTCCACCAGTCTCCAAGAATCTTTATTCCGAACAGAGTGCCAAATCCCATTAACTCTCTGAAGAAAGCTATAAAAATCAAAACTCCTGTATAGCCAAGACCATTTGCAATACCATCTAGAAACGACGGAATTGGTTTGTTCTTTTGAGCATAAGCCTCAGCACGACCCATGATAATACAGTTTGTAATTATCAAACCGACATATGGTCCCAGCGCTTTGCTCAATTCTGGCATATAAGCTTTTAAGTAAATATCGACCATAATTACGTAAGCGGCAATTATTAGTACCTGAACCATCATTCTGATGTGCTTGGGAGTATACTCTCTCAATGCAGAGATAGTAAATGATGAAAGTCCGGTTACAAAAGTCAAGCCAATACCCATTACCAGAGAATTCAGCATAAGGTTAGTTACCGCTAGCGCAGAGCAAATTCCAATCAGTTGTCTGAAAACAGGGTTGTCTACCCAGATGCCCATTGCAAAAATATTTTTTGCCGTCTGCTTTGCCATGGCTTAGTCCCCCTTTCTCTCAGCTAAAAAAGTTTGGATATCTTCGTTAAGCAGTTTTGAGACAGATTTTGAAGTCAGCGTCGCACCAGTTACGGCATCTGTGTTACCTCCAGGTGCAGGTCTATAAATTATGTAGTTTCCTTGAGTAGATCCAGAAACATCAAGGTTTCTAAACTGTCCCAAAAACTCTTCATCTCCAATTCTTCCTCCAAGCCCTGGAGTTTCGTTCTGATCGGTGATTGCAAGCCCTAGGAGAGTATTGTAATCTTCAGATATCCCGACGTACATTTCTATTCCGCCCCAAAGTCCTGGTCCACTTGCAGGGAATGCATATCCCATAATCTGACCACCTTCTGTATAGGTGAATAAATCTCCGTCTCTAGTTATTTTATCTGAGAAGAGTTTATTTATGGATTCTATACTTGCAGAATTGTCATAAGGTATATCGAACACGTATAGAATCTTCTTCTGCAATTCTAGCGCAAGGTTCTGCTCTACCTTTTCAGCTGTTCCAAATTCCATAAACGCTAATATGAAAGTGAATATCGCAGTAAGTAATGACATGAAAAGTATAGGATAAAAGAATGACTTTTTCATGCTGTCACCTCTTTCTTTTCTTGAAGCTTTTCTTTCTTGCTTTTCTTATAGGCATTGATTATCTCATCGATGATTGGCGCAAACATGTTCCCAATGAGAACGGCAAACATCACTCCGCCTGCAAAAAGCGCAAAACCTCTTATGATAACTGTCACAATACCTATTATAACCCCGTATATCCAACGCCCTTCCTTAGTCTTTGGTGATGATATTGGGTCAGTAGCCATAAATACAGTACCAAATAGCAACCCTCCTGCCAGAAGTCCCCAGGCTGGATTTGGCACTTGCTGAATGCCCATTGCATATAAAACAGTGCTTAGCCCCAGAAAACCTATCAGGCAACCACCCATAGTTTCCCAAGAAGCAACTTTTTTGTATATGAGATAAGCACCCGCCAAAACAATAAGAACTGCACTTGTTTCTCCGATGGATCCTGTCACATTCCCAAAGATAAGATTTCCAATGGACTGCATTGCACCACTATCTCTGTACGCAAGCATTGGCGTCGCCTGGGACACCATTTCTATACCCTCATTAAGATATGTAGCAAAGCCACCTGGAAAACCAGTAGAGACTTTTGACCAATGTATAGTTAGAGGTTCAGGAAAAGAGACATAAATAAAAGCCCTACCCACAAGAGCAGGATTGAATATGTTTCTGCCAAATCCTCCAAACACCATTTTACCAAAGAACACACCAAAAATAATCCCTATAGCAGCTATCCAATAAGGAGTAGTTGGTGGGAGTGTCATGGTAAAAAGTATACAAGTTACAAATATCGCCTCTGATATCTTCTTTTTGTTTTTCCTCTCGAAAATATATTCAGTTCCTATTCCAAAGACATGAACGACTAAAAACAACAATAATACCCGTAAACCAAAAAAGTATGTAGCCGCGACAACGATGGGAATCAGTGAAACAACTACCGTTCTCATCATCTTCTGCTTAGTGAAATATTTACTTAATAAACCGGAAAACAAAAGATCACCTCCGTTGTAATAATGTTATGATACCATACACTATTAATACCACAAATTCTCCCATTTATTCAATAGACCTTAGGTCCTTCAAATTGAATTTATTCTATTTAACTATTGTCACAAATAATTAAAAAGACCTCAACAAGGCCATTCATCAATATAATTGACGATTTAAAACAGCCTTTGTCAAGATCTCAAAATATTATTTAATTTCTACAGAATAAATTCCTTTGAGTTCATTGATTTTATCTGTATAGTTCTTTTGCTGTTTTTTCAGCAATACCTGTTTTCTAATTTCATCTTTTGCTTCTTCAAAAGATGGTGATTTAGATTCTAACTTTTCGTCGAGTCTAATTATATGGTAACCAAACTGCGTCTTAACAGGCTCAGATACTGTTCCTACCTCCATATTAAATGCAGCTTCCTCAAATTCAGGTACCATCTGGCCTCTGCCAAACTCGCCAAGACTGCCTCCTACCTCGCTTGATGGACATTTTGAATAGTCGCGTGCAGCTTGTTCAAAATCTAGGCCATTTTTTAATTCTTGAGCTATTTCATCTGCTCTTTCAGATGTTTCAACTAGAATATGGCTCGCTTTAACTGTTTCAGGTTGGGTAAAAACTTCTGAATTCTCTTGGTAATAGTTCTTAAGTTCTTCCTCATCTGCGGTCACATCAGAAATAAGCTTGTTGAAAGCATACCCTTTAAGCAAGTTTTCTTTTGTAGCTCTTAGTACTTCTGCAAATTCCACTTCATTCTCAAAATCGTGCTCGATTGCATCAAGATATAAAAGTTCCTGATTTACAAGCTCGTCTATTACCCTATTAATTCCCTCAGGAGACTGGAAACTCATAGCCATTTCAGGCCCTATGTCGTTTAGAAATTTCACAACATCTCCTCTTGTTATTTCTTTCCCGTTTACTACTGCAACCGGTGTATTATCACTCATTGTATTTCTCCTTTTCAATATTTTATTAACAGAAAACCTCCCGTGTGCGGGAGGTTTTGGAAGCTCTAATTAGATAATAGTAATTTCTTCAGCCTGCAGACCTTTTTGTCCTTCAACTACGTTAAATTCTACTGCTTGGCCTTCTTCTAGTGTTTTAAAGCCTTCTTTTTGGATTTGTGAATAATGTGCGAACACATCATTTCCTTCTTCAGTAGTAATAAATCCAAATCCTTTTTCTGCGTTAAACCATTTTACAGTGCCTTTCATTGCATAACCTCCAAAATTTATTTCTTTAATTCATGTAACCGTACAACAATAAATTTGAGTTATGATCTGAAAGAACAACAAAAATATTGCTACTGTGTTATCACTACTGAATTAAAGCTCACGTCTATGATAACACTAACCATCACGTTTTGCAAGCAAATTTTTGAATTAACTAATTATTTAATCAATTTACGCAACTTACAAATGTCTTTACTATGCTATTTTCATGATTAGGTTATGGTTATATGCCAAATATGCATTGGAAAGCAATTGACTTTAATTATTCAAGTATAAATGCTATAATTTATATATATCTAATTACAAGGAGTGATTAAATGAATGCAATGATTTCGAAATTTGTGGCGCAGGGTTTCATGACTGAAGAACAGGGCCAATATATTGAAGATGCAATTATGAGAAAAGAGTCAATAGTTGTCTCAGGGCACCGTTCAGCAGGAATCAGACCTTTAATGGCTTCATTAATGGCTGTTGCTAAAGCATCGTTTCCAAGCGTTCAAGTAAAAGGTTTCGAGGATCTTAACTCAGAAGCTGAATTTTTCCTAATACCTGGTCTTGATAACCTCGACTTTGAAAAACTCATAGGTGATGCAATAGCTGTAGCTGACACAGCTTTCATTTCACTAAAAGAGCCTGAACACCCAGTTTCATTGATGAAAGTTATGAAAGCTAACTTCAAAGAAGGCAAGGGGATTGGCAAAAAGATTCACACACTGGAATGTATAAAAGTTGATGATGTCCCAGTTCTTGACAAAATTACAGAAATGCTTCTCACTGAAAATGGTAAAATTCAAAAAAAGGACTTTTAAAGTCCTTTTTTATTTCCATTCTGTGTACCCTATTGCATTAATTTCACCTTTTACGGAAATTATGTGTCTATATGCAGTTGTCTTATCAGAGTCAGCAATGGCAAACGTAGCAACTTCATCTCCCAGTCTTATCTCTTTATTAAATTTAATTGCAATTTTAAATAACTCTTTATTTATTATATCTGCTTGGGGAATTCCCTCAAACATCCATTCCACATACCTTATGTTATTAACGTGATTGTTATTGTCTATATCACTTCGACGTGTAGTAATGATTTTTCCAGGTTCAAAGTCAAAAGGCTTTAATTCTGTGTATTCACTAAAATTCATTTCATTAATGAAGTTATATTTTTCTTTTATTTCATCAGGGACTCTTCTAGGTCTCTTCTTTCCCATTTCAAGAAAAATCCACTGGGTACTCGCCTTTGCAATATCTGCTCCACTCGAATCTTTCATACAGAATTGTCTTTCGGCATAGAATTTATCAAATCCAGAAGTCCATGTTTGTACAGTAACTTCCTCTTTTGCAGAAGGCAAACTATATATTTCAACTTCCCATCTGTTTAACATCCATCCGTATCCATTAGCATTCAACAACTTATGACCAACGCCCACATTATCACTATGCCAAGATGACGTTTCAGCCATGTAAGATAAAACCGACTCCGGCTTCAACTTCCCTTTTACGTCTGTATCATAATAAGGAATCAAAAACTTCTTGTTATATTTTGCCATTACTTTCACCTCAAAGATATTATAGCAAAACATTTCCACTAATTACAAATTACTTAAATAAATGTTACAAAATACAAATTTGTGGTATTAAATTAGTAATAGCGAGTAAAGGGGGTATTTTATGGCAAAGATTGATGCAATTGAAGGAGTAGGGGCAGCTTATGCAGCAAAACTTATTGAAGCGGGCATTGATAAAACGGAAAAGCTGTTAGATGCAGGGGCTACAAAGAAGGGTAGAATCAAACTGGCAGAAGAAACTGGAATCAGTGAAAAGCTGATATTAACCTGGGTCAACCATTGTGATCTCTACCGGGTCAAAGGAATAGGTCCACAATATGCAGAAATCCTCGAAGCAGCTGGTGTAGATTCTGTTCCCGAACTAGCAACAAGAAGAGCAGACAACCTCCTAAATAAAATGAAAGAGGTTAATGAGCAAAAGAAACTAGTCAGAGGACTTCCAGCTCAAAAACAAGTTGAAAACTGGATACTCAGAGCTAAAGATCTACCTAAAGTTGTCACACACTAAAGAGACCGTTTTTACGGTTTCTTTTTTATGATATAATTCTATTAATTCAATTATTTCAAGTATTGGAGGTGTCTAATTTGGAAGGGTATAGTTTTTTAATAGGAAAAGGCGACAAAAAAGTTGAACTTTTATCAAAAATGAGCAACAGACACGGTCTTATAGCTGGGGCTACTGGAACTGGAAAAACAATTACACTGAAGGTTATGGCTGAACATTTTAGTTCTATAGGTGTACCTGTATTCCTTGCAGACGTTAAAGGTGATGTAGCCAGTCTGGCGGTTCCTGGGACAGATTCACCAAAACTAAAAGAACGAATTGACCAAATTGGAATTGATAATTTTGCTTATCAGCCATATCCCATCAGGCTTTGGGATGTCTTTGGAGAGTTGGGTCATCCAGTAAGGACGACTATTAGTGACATGGGCCCTTTATTGCTTTCTAGAATACTAGGCCTTAACGATACACAAGAAGGAGTTTTAACTATTACTTTTAGATTCGCTGATGATATGGACCTTTTACTTATTGATCTAAAAGATTTAAGGTCTATGTTACAGTATGTTGGTGAGAATTCAAAAGAAATAACACTAAAATATGGAAACGTTTCTTCACAATCTATCGGTGCCATTCAGAGAGCCCTTCTTCGACTTGAAGATCAGGGCGGTGATTTATTCTTTGGTGAACCAGCTCTTGATATTAAAGATTTCTTTACTCCTGATTATTCTGGCAAGGGCATTATAAACATACTAGCTTCAGAAAAATTGTTTTTATCACCTGTGCTTTATTCAACTTTTCTGCTATGGATGCTCTCTGAATTGTATGAACAACTACCAGAGGTTGGTGATCTTCCACAACCAAAGATTGTATTCTTTTTTGATGAAGCTCATTTGCTTTTTAATGATGCTCCAAAAATACTGATGGAGAAAATCGAGCTGGTTGTAAGGCTAATCCGCTCAAAAGGCGTAGGAGTATTTTTTGTTACTCAAAATCCAATTGATATACCTGACAAAATACTAGGGCAGTTAGGAAACAGAGTTCAACATGCTTTGAGGGCATATACTCCCAGAGATGAACGAGCAGTAAAATCAGCTGCAGATACATTCAGGCAAAATCCCAATTTTAAAGTTGAGGATGTAATTACAGAGCTAAAAACCGGAGAAGCTTTAGTTTCTTTTCTTGATGATGAAGGTAAGCCTTCAATCGTAGAAAGAGCACTAATAGCACCACCTAAGAGTCTAATGGGAACTATATCTCAAGAAGATAGAACAGCAATAATCAACAGTTCTCCTTTGAATTATAAATACAGTGAAACTATAGACAGAGAATCTGCTTATGAAGTATTACTCAGATTAACAGAGGAAAAGCAAGCTGAAGAAGATGCTGCAAAAGAACAACAACTCAGAGAAAAAGAGCAAAAAGAACTTGAAAAAATCAAGATTGCTGAAGAAAAAGCAGCAGAAAAAGCAAAAAAAGAAGAAGAAAAAATTAAACTCGCTGAGAAACGCGAACGAGAAAAAGCGATGAAAAATAATCCGTTAAATAAAGTCTATAAAACAACGGTCACTACGATTACTGGCGATATTGGAAGAGGCATAGCAAGAGGACTTTTGGGCAGCATAAAAAAGAAAATGAAGTAATTACCTGTTCGCAACTACACCTCTAAATGCGATAGTAATTAGCACTATACCGCCACCTAAAAGAGATAATGCGCCTGGCCTTTCGCCATTTAATAAAAAGACCCATAGGGGATTTAAAATTGGTTCTAAAACCATAATCAGTATCGCTTCCATTGCTGTAAGATGTTTTATAGCAGCTGAATAAAAAATATACGATAAACCTAATTGGAATGTCCCCAAAAGGAATATACCAATTAGGTTTTGTGCTCCTATAGTCTGTCCAAAAATAAAAGGCAACCCAATTGCTATGGTTATAAGATGCCCTAAAAGAATAGTTTCTATAGGTGATCCATCCTTTTGAAATCTCAAGGAAATTGTGACACCTGCAAGAGCAACTCCACTAACAAGAGCTACTATGTTTCCAGCAGTACTTCCCCCTCCTACTTCATCAAGAAAAAACAATACCATGCCCAGTCCGGTTGCAATAATAGCTAGAAAATCAAACCATTTTATTCTTTCTTTTAGTACAATAAAGCTCAACAAAGCAACCCACACAGGAGCAGTAAATTGTAGAACAATAGAGTTTGCTGCTGTTGTAAGTTTATTTGCGATAATAAATAAAATTACCATTGAAGAGTAACACAAAGCCCCTATTAGCTGAGCTCTTGAAAAGGTAAATTTCGGTTTCTTTATATATAACATCACTACTATAGCAGAAAATATAGCCCTGGATCCAGCAATTGCCATAGATGGAAGATCGACCAGTTTTAACAAGATTCCACCTGTACTAAGCATTACAGCGGCTATTAGAATTTGAATTATTGCTTTTTTCCTGTCGTTGTTCAATGTAGCACCGCCTATTTTGAGTTATTTATACCATTTAAAAACTTCTTTATTCTAACTAATAGTTCATCAACTTCTATAACATCTTCAGATAGTTTTTCTATGGGGCACTTATCACTTCCATCCCTATTCAGAATGAATGGTACAACTTTTTTTGACTCATAGGGAATAGAATTCTCTTCTAATACTTTGATGGCAACCTCACTTATTAAATCTGTGTATAATCCTTTGATTTTGCCATTCACAAGTAACATTGCAGCGGCCTTTCCTGTAGCTCTGTCAGCAACATAAGCTCCTTCAAGCAAATCTAAGTTTTCAGTGTAGACTGTGTACAAGGGTTTTATTCCCCTCTCTTCGGAGACAGCTACTACCTTATTATCTTTCATTACTACAAGCTTCAAGCTTTTATCATTCAAAGTGCTTTTAACAATTTTTATATAATCCATTTCCTCACTCCTATCTTATATTTATATTCTACAATATTTACAAAAATTTATGAATACAAAAGTCAAAAGGTTTACTATAATAGTATTTGTTATATAATTAAAAAAAAGATAAGAGGTTAGCAATGTACACAGATATTAAGTACGAAGAATTATTAACAAAATTTTCTAGAAAAGAATATTTGCTGATAGATGTTAGAACACCATTAGAATACATGGAAGAAACGATTCCTGGGTCTATCAATCTACCGGTTTTTTCTAATGAAGAAAGGGCCGCTATAGGAACTGCTTACGCAAAAGAAAGCGTTGAAAAAGCAAAGCAAATCGGAGTAGAAGCAATCTCTAAGCGCTTGCCTGATCTATTCTCTAAAATACTTGAACTAAACAGAGAATATGCAAATCTGATCTTCTTCTGTTCTCGAGGTGGATTTAGAAGCTCAAGTATTGTGGCTCTATTAAAGAGTTTGAAAATTAACGTTTTGAAACTCGATGGAGGATACAAAGGATACAGGGGTTTTATAAATAATGAATTGCCTAAAATATCAGAGAATGTAAGATTAGTTGTACTTTATGGTAATACTGGCACAGGAAAGACCCATATTCTTTCAGAATTACGTTCTTTAGAAGCCAATGTAATAGACCTGGAACAATGCGCTAACCACAGAGGTTCTATCCTAGGTTCAGTTGGCATTGGAAAACCTAACAGTCAAAAAATGTTTGAATCTCTTCTCTATGATGAAATTTCAAAATGCGACAATAGAATTATTTTTATTGAAGGCGAAAGCAAGAGAATTGGACGTTCTGTCATTCCAGACTATTTTTTTGAAAAAATCAGAGACGGAATCCATGTCCGGATTACTGCCCCAATGAATCTGCGTGTTGAAAATATTATGTCAGACTATGTTCACGACACAGATGAAGAGCTAATCGAGGCTCTAGATCATCTTCGTAAAAGACTTGGAAACGAAACAATAGACAACTATATTATTGAAATCAGCAAAAAAAATCATCCAATTGTAGTTGAAGAGCTTATGAAAAACTACTATGATCCCATGTATGAGCACAACAAAAGGAATTTTGTGTTTGAACTAGAAAATACTAATTCACGTGAATCAGCAAAAATACTTTTAACAAAATATGATTCATAACAGTAAAGCTAATTATGTATAATGAAAATGCCCTAATCACCTATTTGATCAGGGCATATTTTATGCTTAATGCTAGTTTTAAAAACTCAAATTATTTCTCATTAGTTTTATAATTGGTGGTATAATCACTAACTGAATGAGTATTCCTGGAAGACCAGTTATAATTGCACCCTTAATATAAGGTATAGCTGATATCTGTGCTCCAAAAAATTTTGACATTATAAAAACCATTAAGCTTGCAGCAATTCGACCGTCTACCATCCCTACTAACAGTGGAACATATGCATTTCTTTTCATGATTTTAGCAATATAGCCAGAAGATAAACCATATATTCCGAGCTCTGCTATCATTATTGGCAACATAGGGAACATTGGTGGCATACCAGTCATAACAGAACTTAAAATCGGAGTAACAATCCCTACAAAAAGACCAGCTACAGGGCCTAACAATATCCCTGCCATCAATACAGGTATATGCATTGGTAAAAACATTGGTCCTCCCATATTAAAACTATGAAAAGCAATGGGCAAAACAAGGCCCAAAGCTATGAACATTGCAGAAAAAGCAATTTTCCTAGTGTTCATTTCTACCTCCTATATTAGTATTAAGAGACTGGAGTTCCAGTCTCTTAATAATCTTATTCAAAAGCCGCTATAAGGTCATCTAGCATTGTTACATTAATATGTTCAATTGCTCCACTATCTACTGCAGCAGCAATCTTTGGATCGATCGGCACTCTGGCAAAACGACTAATATTCTGCTCAGCAGCAACTTGCTCCACTTTGCTTTCGCCAAATACATCAATTTTCTTCCCACAGTCAGGGCATTCAAGATATGACATGTTCTCGACAATCCCCAATATGGGTATGTTCATCATCTTTGCCATGTTTGCAGCCTTAGCGACAATCATCGAAACCAGCTCTTGTGGCGAAGTAACAACGATTATTCCATCAACAGGCAATGACTGAAATACGGTCAACGGTACGTCTCCAGTTCCCGGGGGCATATCTACAAACATATAGTCTACATCTCCCCACTCAACATCAGTCCAAAATTGTTTTACAACTCCAGTAACTATAGCACCTCTCCAAATAACAGGGTCTGTTTCATTTTCAAGAATCAGGTTTATCGACATAATCTTAATACCACTGTCACTTACTCGTGGTATCAGACTCTTTCCATTTGAAACTGCTCTCCCGTCTATTCCAAAGGATCTGGGTATTGATGGACCAGTAATATCTGCATCCATAATTGCAGTCTTATAACCTCTATTTCTCATATTAATTGCAAGCATAGAAGTTACAAGAGATTTACCAACTCCGCCTTTACCACTGACAATACCTATTACTTTCCTGACATTGCTGTTATCATTCATCTTAGCAGCAAATTCATTCATTGGTTCAGTCCTGTCATTACAGTCAACGCTGCAAGTACTACAGCTGCTGTTGCATGTTTCGCTCATTAATACGCCTTCTTTCTAATTTTATTGCCTTTATAGCATACCATGGTGCCTTCCTCTTCTATGTCTGTGAACTCTGCAGTTGCTGCAGTAGAACAACTCTTTTTCGTCTTCTTCACACAACTTATAAGATCCACCCTCTATTCTAAGAGGTATCCCTTCAACTATGGCATCAGCTATTTTTTTTCTTGCAGAAATATATATTCTCTGGACAGTAGTTCTGGCGACATCCATTATATCTGCACATTCCTCCTGCATCAGCCCTTCTTGATCTATCAATCTTATAGCCTCGTATTCTTCAACAGACATGACAATCTCATCGCCTATACTTTGTCTTCTATTGAGAGGCCCGAATAGATTTGTTTCTGGTAAGCAACATACTTTCCTTGCTTTCATGGGTCTTGCCAATAATCTCACCTCCATACCCAACCATTATACCATGAATTAAAATATGTAACCATAGTCAATAATAAAAAAACATAATTATGGCTCTCAATTAAGAGAGCCATTTAATTTTAGAGTCCAAGAAGCTGATCAATACTTGCTTTGTCAAATCCGACTATAATCTGTCCGTTGATATCAATTACGGGCACTCCTCTTTGTCCGGATTTTTGGACCATTTCTACTGCTTTATTATAGTCTTTAGAAACATCATAATCTGTAAAAGCTATATTCTTCTGGTTTAGGTAATCCTTTACCTTCGTGCACCATGGTCATGATGGTGTTGAATAAATAATTATGTTCATTGTATACCTCCTCGTTTTGGTAGTTTATATACATATACCTAAAATAAATACATTTAAACAAATTTCAGGTCTGTAAAATTGATACCTTAAACACTTTAAGCAACTTACATAATATATTAACTCAGCTACTCTTAATCCCAGCTCCACAAAAAGGTAATACCGTCATTTTGTTAGACAAATCACGCCTTAACTTTATGAAGGCTGCATAATTTACAGCGGAGGTTGGTTCAACATAAATCCCTTTTTGGGCTAGCTCTTTCCTAGCCTCTACTATTTCAGGTTCTTTTACAGCAACAACTTCACCATTTGATTTCTTGATTATATCAAGTATCTCCTCTCCTCTTGGAGGGTTTGAAATAGCAATTCCTTCTGCTACTGTAGGTTGAGATTTTGAAAATTCGGCTGCTTGTTCTTTATTTACAAAAGCATCATAGATTGGCGAACAAGCAAGAGCCTGTACAGCTATAATCTGTGGCCTCTCTTTAATAAAGCCCATTCTTTCAAACTCTGAAAATGCAATTTCTGCGCCCATAACTAGTGTTCCATTACCTACTGGTAGGATGAAAACATCTGGTAATCTATTGCCCAATTGTTCATATACTTCATAAAAGTACGTCTTTGTTCCCTCATAAAAATATGGATTGAAAATATGACTTGCATAAAATACTTTGTTTTCATCTACGAACTTTCTTGCCTCAATACCAGCTGCAGCCCTGTTCCCCTCAACAACTTTTACAATTGCTCCATGAGCCCTTATCTGTGATAGCTTGCTTTCACTTGTTACTTCAGGTACAAATACAAAGCATTTAAGTCCTGCCCGAGAGCTATAAGCAGCAACAGCAGTTGCTGCATTACCACTACTATCGATCGCAAGGCTTTCAAATCCAAGTTTCTTTGCCAATAGAACCAGCATTACAGCTCCTCTGTCCTTAAATGACAGAGTTGGCATATAAAAATCTGCTTTCCCATATAAATTATTTTCTAATTTAATAAGAGAAGTCATACCCTCACCTAGAGTGATGTCCTTTGCATCATCTCTTGAAAATGGCAAGAGATTCTCGTACCTCCAAATAGAAACATTATTTGCTTTTAATGGGCTCCCAAAGTTAAAATCGCCTATTGTCTCCTCTAATCTAAAGAGTCCACCACAGTCACATTTGTACTCTAAGGATTCCACTGGATACACTTTATTGCATTTGCTGCATCTATATTGTTTCATCAGGTTCACCGGCTTTTTCAATAATATACCATGCTGCTCTCGTGTCAACGTCTACAACCCTGACATTGCCAAACAACTCTTTTAGTTCTGTTTCGACAACTTTGATAAAATTAAAGTAGTCTCCACGCTCTAACCATTCAACGATGTCATTTAAAAACCTGCGTTCTCTATTGTAATCGTAAATAATCATATATTTTCTGGCTACTCTATACATCTCTTTATATAATTTAATCCGCTCTTTTTCTTTCATACCATGGGCAACATAAGAAGCAATTACGATATCATAACTGCTGTCTGTAAATTCGAGTCCTTCCAATGCATTCCCAACGTAAAACGAAATATCTTTCCCTCGAGTTTTTTCTTTAGAAATTTGAACCATTCTTTCGACAGGCTCAACACCAGAAACTTCAGGAATAAAAGCTTTGAAAGATGTACACAGTGCTCCAGTACCTGAACCAACATCCAAAATTGATTTAACCTCACTATAATCAATTTTGGCTTTATTTTGCTCTAATACACCAGAGTAATAGTTCTTCTGGTAATTGTAGAATAATCCATAAATTCGCGCTATAGCATGAAATACTCCTCTACTCATTTCAATCTCTCCAAATAATATCAAAATGTCAATAAATCTAACTTTTGTAAGTCATACTGCCTTACAAGATTTATAAGTTTCATCGAATATTGTGGGTCGGTTGCATATCCCGCGCTTCTTACCGCCCAGGATGCTGCGACATAATCATTCATAACATCCCTAAAAATCTGGTATCTATCAGCTTTTAACAGTAATGCTTTATGATCATTCCAACTCTCTGAAGCATTTTTATAAGCCCTAAATTTCGCATCTACTCTATAAGTTACACCATTGTATACTTCCCAAGTGTTTGAGATTACAGATCCATTACTTCCTTCCCCTTTGATTCCAAAAAGGTTGTTTGACTTCTTATTGGAGTATTTATCACTTGGGACGCTCTGCCCCCAACCAGTCTCTAATATAGCCTGTGCTGTCTGTATTGCTGCTGACATGCCTGTTTTTCTCATCGAGTCTACAGCCATGGCTGATGCATAACTCAAAAATTGGTCTTTTGCTATTATGCTGTAAGGACCAAAAGTCTTACCTGTGAACACTTTAAACTGCACTGTATCACTCTTAATAATTGCGCCGTTAGCAGTGCCTTCTGCCTGAACCCTCCAGTCTCCGTCGTCACCACTTAAAGGAACGAAGGACACTTCTTTAGAGCCAGCTGCAGAAGCTCTTCTATCACCAGACTTTACGTTGGTAAAGACATATTTAATATTTGTAATTTCTACATTACTTCTGTAGTCAACTTTTACAGCTTCTGTGATGACAGCACCTGGTCCCAGACCCTGAATCTGTAATTTGGGACTTCCGTCAACTTGTACGCTGACAGGAGAGCTAGACCATTGCTGACCAGTTGTGTCTGTAACCCTGACAATAAGTTCCTTAGAACCTGAATGTACAGGTCCTGGAAACCATGTATACCCACCATATGGCATCGTAGCCAGTATTGTTTCAACACCTGTTGCTTTGTCCTTTAAAATATACGAAGTATCCCTTACATCAAAATTTCTATTGGCTATTAGATTTACTGGGCTATTTACTTTTGCACCCTGAGAGACTCCAGAAAGCGAAATGTTTCTATTAGGCATAGCTTTCACCAGGTAGCCTCTGCTATCGAAGCTATTGTTACGAGAATCATAAGCTTTCACAGAAATTGTGTAATCTCCTCTCTGCTCAAAAGTAGGGTTCCATGTAAAAGCTCCGTAAGGATCCAGATCTTCGTAAAGCTTTACAGTTCCTGTCACATTATTCTTTACAGAATATGTGACCTTAAACGGTGAAAAATTAAATTCAGGAGTTATATTTAAAGCGCCCGTTATCGTCATTCCATCAGTAATGCCTCTTATGGCAACCTGTGGCTGTACTTCAACAATAACTGGAACAGAATCTGCAGAAATAAGATTCCCATTCGAATCATATAGCGCGACAACAAGAATTTTTTCTCCATTATCTTCTGGCTTTGGTGTATAGACAATCTGTTTAGAATTAGCTGGAGCCAGAGCGACGACAAATCCTTTTCGTGTATACGAATCTAAAATCAAAGCTCTTAGCTGACTACCTTTAGCGACATCTTTGGAATCTGCAGTAATATTAACATTAGTGGTCCCAGTTATTTTAGAACCAGCCAATGGAGATTGAATCTTTAGGCTGTAAAAAGGTTCCATTGCTGACTTGCGAGATGAATCTACATAAGCAGTTCTTGACATGTCATTCCAATCAATCCCTATTTCAAACGCATTACTTATCACCCTCAGAGGAACATAAGTCCTACCATCAATTATAAAAGGAGCCACATCTGAAGTAACAGATTTCCTATTGTTTTCACTAAGTATAACCTTGCTTCCAATAGCAAGTGTAATTGTCTTTCCATCTCGGGTGGCCGTTACGATTCTATTTACTTCATCCCATTTTACAACAGCTCCCAACTCTTCAGCTATAAACCTCAGAGGTACCATTGTACGGTTGTTTTCCAAAACAGGCGCAGCTTTAGTAGTTATATCTCGTCCATTTACGACAAGTCGCATCGGCATTGCCGCAGTTGATTCATAGCTTAAAAAGAGCACAAAAATCATTAAAGTTATTGTGATAGGTTTTTTAAATAGATTCTGATATTTCATATTATCCCGCCACCTCTCCATTATTCCAATTGAGCAGATATCCCTTATCTACTCTCCTGTTATATTGCTGTTTAAATTCTTTTAATACCTCTTGATTTTATAAATTCATCTGCAGTTATAGAATAACACATTTCATCTAAAATTTTGCCGTTGAAAGTCATTGTCGATTGCCTAAGCAAACCTTCATATGCAAAACCACATTTTTCAATCACTCTCTTAGACCTTGTATTATCAGGATAATGATAAACAGAGACCATAGACAAACCAATGTAAGTAAAAGCATAATAAAGCAAAGCCAGGGATGCCTCTGTTGCAAGTCCCTGCCCCCAATAATCAGGATTCAAAACATATCCCATCATTCTGACGCTTAAATTTTCCCTTTTTCTATCTTTTTGCAAAGCTATAGAACCAACTACCTTCTGCTTATCCTTGTATTCTATAGCCCAGATTTCATCATTGTTTAAGTGGCTCTTTAAAACAGATAAAGCTTCTCCCTTTGACCTGTGATAATCCCATCCTGCATTTGGACCAACAATGGGGCTACTAGAATACTCGTAAAAATCTCCTATGTCACTTAGCCTAAATCTTCGAAGCTTCAATCTTTTTGTTTCCAGCTCGTTCATACATTCACCTCTGACTAAAACATAAAGTGCTGTGAAACGTTTCAAATAAAATCAATTCTATCTGATTATACCCACAACACCATTATTTCACCGATTTTTCACATAAGTTCTCTGATTTGTAATCTATTTACGGGGCTTTTATGGTATACTAGTCTGGTAATAAGATGAGAGGAGAGCTAATTATATGAATTTAGTTTCAAGTAAAAAAGTGAAGTTAATAACACTTATCAGTCTGGTATTGCTATTAAGTATTTTTATGGCGGCTTGTTCAAAACCTGCTTCAAATTCAGAAGTCATTGCAGAAGTTAACGATTTAAAAATCACCAAAGAGGAATTCTATGATTTTCTAGTAGAGCAAAATGGTGCTGAAGCACTTCAAGCTATGATTCTTGAAAAGATGCTGGAGATGGAAATTAAAGAAAATAAAATAGAAATTACTAATGCGGACATCGACACTGAATACGCAAAAATGGCTGAATCATACGGTGGAATTCAAGGACTTGAGAGCACTATGATGATGTATGGCTACTCACCAGAGAGCATAAAGAAAAACATACGTCTTAACTTAAGTATAGAAAAATTAATGGAACCGATGATTGAAATTACCGATGAAGAAATCGTAGAGTATTATGAAGAAAACAAAGAAGAATTTGGAACCTCCGAACAAGTTAAAGCAAGTCATATTTTGGTAGCTACTTATGATGAAGCTGCTGATATCCTAAGCAAAATAGATGCTGGAGAAAGTTTTGAAGATCTTGCGGCTGAGTATTCTCTTGATGCTAGTAATGCGGGAAATGGCGGAGATTTAGGATTCTTTGGCAAAGGTGCTATGGTTACTCCGTTTGAAGATGAAGCTTTCAGACTTGGTATTGGCGAAGTCAGTGCACCTGTTGAAACAAACTTTGGATACCATATAATTAAAGTATTTGATAAGAAACCTGCTCAAGATGCAACACTTGAAGAAGCTACCGAAGAAATTAAAGACAAATTGAAAGAATCAAAGATGTCAGAAGCTTATAGAGTCTGGTATTCTGAAGTTCAAGATAAATACAAAGTAGTAAATCATTTGGATAACTAAACTATAGGATGAGTGAATGCTCATCCTTTTTTATTTCTTGACAATTATACCCTATGGGGGTATACTCTTATTGTTAAATATTTCTTGGAGGTGTAAAACATAGTGGAATTAAATTTAAGCATAAAGAATCCAAAAAAGGAGGACGAAATTGATCTTACTGCCGTCCACGACATTGTTATAATCGGTGCTGGCCCAGCGGGACTCAATGCTGCATTGTATTCAAAGAGAAAAGGATTAAACGTCCTTATTATCGCAAGAGACAAGGGCGGACAGGTTATGGATACTTCTTCAGTTGAGAATTACCTTGGATTTCCATCATTATCAGGAGAAGGACTAGTAAACAACTTTCTTGATCATGTGGCAGAACTAAATGTACCTATACTTGAATACGAGGAATTTGACTCTATCGATTCAAACGAGGTCTCACCAATTAAAACAATTAACTTGAAGAGTGGAAAGAAAGTACAGACAAAATCTGTAATTTTAGCTACCGGAAGTAAACCCCGTAGATTAGGGATACCAGGTGAAAAAGAATATGCTGGTAAAGGAGTTTGCTACTGCGCAATTTGCGATGGTCCCCTATTCTCAGATGAAGAAGTAATCGTAGCTGGCGGTGGTAACTCAGCTGTAGAAGCAGCCCTAGACCTTTCAAAAATCGCATCAAAAGTTACTGTCGTACACAGATCAGTTTTCAGAGCAGATAAAATATTGGTTGATCAGTTAATTGAGAAAGACAATGTTGAAATTATGCTTGGTACTGAGATTAAAGAAGTCATTGGCGATAAATTTATGACGGGTATTAAGGCATATGACAAAGAGAAATCTAAAGAAATTGAAGTTTCAGCAGCAGGTCTATTCGTTGAGATTGGTTATCTGCCAAATAGTGAATCCTTTAAAGGATTTATTGACTTAAACCAACAGAATGAAATTATAGTTGATAAATACGGAAAAACAAGCGTAGCAGGAATCTATGCAGCTGGGGATGTTACAGACACTCCTTATAAGCAAATTATTATGTCCGCCGCTGATGGAGCAAAGTGTGCTCTCTCAGCAAATGATTACCTAAACTCTTTAAAATAATGGAGGCTCAATATGAAGTATTTAAATGAAGATGTTCTAAAGCAATTACAAGATATTTTCTCAGCAATGAATAATGAGGTAAATATCGCATTATTTACTAAAGAAGAACCATGTGAGACGTGTGAAGAAACAAAAGATTTTGTTGGAGAGATTATGGATGCTTCTCCAAAACTAAAACTTCATAATTTTGATCTTAATAAAGACTCTGAACTGGCTAAACAGTATGAGGTTACCATGACACCAAGTTTAGTTATTTTAGATAAAGACAACAATTATAAGAGAATTAAATTTAATGGGATCCCTTCAGGGCACGAGATAAACTCTTTTATTAGCAGTATTTTAGCAGTATCAGGTAGCGGACAAAAACTTCCCGAAGATATAGTTAAAAAAGTTGCTGAAGTCTCAAAACCTGTCAACATTAAAGTCTTTGTAACTCTTGCATGCCCTCATTGTCCAGGTGCGGTTGAAAAGGCACATTTGTTAGCATTGGAAAATGATAACATTGTTGCCGATATGATAGAAGCTCAGACATTCTACGATCTATCAGAGAAGTATAACGTATCAAGCGTACCCAAAATCGTAGTAAATGATAAATATGAATTTGTAGGCAATCAGCCCTTTGAAGTATTTCTAGATGAAATAATGAAAACACAAATGTAACTCAATATAAAAGCCGTCCTTTAGAAGGACGGCTTTTTTTATAATTATTAATAATTAGAGTTTCTTTGAGAATAATCCTAATACAACGATTATGCCAACTCCAAAGATCATAAGGCTTGTTTGCTCGATACCTGTAATACCAAAGAAAGCAACTATTGCAATTGCTACTGGAATTACAAACTTAACTAAGTTATACCAAATATCAAACAGTCCAAAGGATACTTTTCCACCATTTGTAATTTCTTCTTTAAGCTCGTTCTTATCCATGAACCAGCCTACGAATACTGCAAGTATCAGACCACCAATTGCAAGGAATATCTTGTCTGTAAGAATGTCGAAGAAGTCAAATGCTCCTACGCCAAATACTGTTACTCCTGACATTACGCCAAGTGATAACGATGAAAGAATTCCAGTTACAACCATGATTCCACCAGCAGTGTATACTGATTTTCCTCTAGCCCATCCTCTTTCGTCAATTAAATATGCTACTACAACTTCAAGTAGTGAAACAGATGAAGTCAGAGCTGCAATTGTAAGTGCGATAAAGAATAAAGCAGAGAACAGTACTCCGATTCCGCCCATTGAAGCGAATATTTGTGGAGCAACTACGAAAACAAGTCCAGGACCTGCAGCTGGCTCAAGGCCAAAAGCAAATAGTGCTGGGAACAGTGCAATACCAGCTAATAGAGCAACACCAGTGTCCATAAGGGATACTGTAAGTGCACTACTTGGTAGGTTTTCACTCTTGCTAAGGTATGAACCGTAAGTAATCATACAGCCCATTCCTAAGCTCAATGAGAAGAACGCCTGTCCTAATGCAGCTAGTAATACTCCACCGTTGATACTTGACCAGTCAGGTTTGAATAAGAAATCAAGACCTGCACTAGCACCAGGAAGCGTTACGCTTCTTACTGCAATTGCAATCAATAAGACGAAAAGTGTAGGCATAAGAATCTTTCCGGCTTTTTCAATTCCACCTGCAATACCTTTAGCAACAATAACTATGTTTACTACAAGGTAAATAGCCATCCATACGATTGGCTCTACAGGGTTACCAATAAACTCACCAAATACATCTCCAATTGCTGCTGGGTTAGAAAGTAAACCAGTAAAAGATTTAAGGATATAAGCCGAAGCCCATCCACCTACTACTGGGTAGAAACCCATTATAAAGAACGCACTTAGTACGCCCAGCACTCCAGCAAAAGTGAAGTTCTTGTTGATCTTTTTGTAAGCACCAACAGCTGCGAGCCCAGTTTTTCTTCCGACAGCAAACTCTGCAAGCATGATACTGACGCCGATGAAAATTATAAATACTAAATAAACTGCAATAAATGCGCCTCCACCGTTTTCACCAGCCAGATATGGAAATCTCCAAATGTTTCCAAGACCTACCGCAGAGCCAGCAGCAGCCATGATAAAACCAATTCTGGACCCCCAGTTTTCTCTTTTGTTTTCCATTAAATTCCCTCCTTTTAATAGGTACTTCTTTGAAACCGCCTACTTATACACTATATTAATACATTGCCCTTATTTTGTCTACTCTGAATTTACAGATTATTGAGAAAGTTTGTGAAGTTGTTGTCAGTTCATTTCGATACCCTAAAGTATATGCAACAAAAAAAGAGAGAATTTACTCTCTCTTTTTGATAAATCTAGTTTTAGAGTCCTAATCCTCTCAGTGGTGCAAACTGCATCCTTTCTCTAACCATCATAAGATGTTTCTTCTCTTCGTTAAGTATTACTTTCATTTCCTTTTGAGCTATGTCTGGATACATTTGCATCAATTGATGAACAAACAGTATTCCGTCTTTTTCCATCTGCTCAGCAAGTCTTAGTGAATCTGCGTATTTTCTAGTTTTGTCGAACTCATGCTTAGAAGTCAGGTTCTCTTCGATAAATGTTTTCACGTATTCTACTTCTTCTTCAGAAAACTCTCTAGTCATCTCGCCGCCGTATTTCTCAAGTAAAGCCGCATACATCTTGTTGTGTTTGTCTTCTTCTTGCGACAATCTTTCAAATAGAGCTTTCGATTTTTCATCAGGTGCATTTTCCGCCAGTTCCGCATAATATTTCGAAACTTCTTCTTCCATTTTTACAAACGTTGACAAGATTTGCTTACCGTCGAAATTCATAACACCACTCCTTTATTGTATTATAACTCCACTATAATGATACCTCTTTGACGAAAATAATGCAAGGTACTATCATATCAAATACAAATTACCCTTAAACCAAGTTAAATAAACATCAATGAAATGATTAAGCCTTATAGTTAATCATCGTAGCTGTCAATATTGTTTCCAAAATGCTGCATATAACAATTATTTATTAATAACAGAAATGGCTGGAGATTGCACAAAATTCCACAATCCATATGTGAAAAGTACATCATCTATTCTTTTATCAGATAAATATTCTAAAATACTACCTCCAAAATACCTCGGGTCAATCATTATAATCTCATCATAATGAATAGATAGAAAAGGTACTAAACTATTTGCATAGGAATCTTTAATTAATAAAAGAGTTTTGCCCGTTTTAGATGATGAATTAATCTCTGCAATAGCAAAGTCGCCACCCATGAAGAACGAATACTTATCTGTTTTATCTAAGAAATCCTCATCATAAAACGTTTCAGTAACTTGGGTGTTATTTACTAATATACTTTTATCTAGTCCTTCGATAGGGTCATATATTCTAATCGAGTCAGGTGTACCACTATAGTAATTCGCCTTTCTATAAACAGTGCCAAGAAAGCTCTCATTAACACTTAAGATTACAAACTCATCCCTTTCTAATGGCTCAAATCCCAATGTTTCCGCTGCCTTTAGATAAGCGTAGTAGGCTCCGTCTGTCGTCCAGTGATGGTCAGTCCTGTAATAAATATACTCATCTGATCTTTCTGTAAATAAATTTATCAGGTTTGGAAGCCTATAATAACTTTCAAGTTCCTCAAATAGATTATTAAATAAACCTCTTTCATCAAAAACAGGTGCTTTCTCTGGCAATAAATCTCCCAAAACAGTATTTTTGGATGGCACAAGCAAGGCTGTTACATTGATTTTTTCATCCAATTCTTTAATTCTGATTGAAAACTCTTTTAGAGCTGCGATATTTGCATTTAGCCTCTTCTGATCTAAATACTCACTAATTTCGAATAAATATCCTTCTTTTCCAAAGTATACTCTACCATTATCCTTTTTTAACATAATTAAATCTGCCTTAGTCTTCCACTCTATCCATTTATCCCTGAATGGAAACTGGTCGGTTGTAAATTTTTCAAACTCTTTCGAGTATTCTCCTGATAAAAAGTATTCTATACTCCATTTTGGCAGTCTCTGAAGAAACCTATTTTCTTGCGCAGAAAATGATTTTATTGGAAATACTGTATTAGTTAGTGTAATTGAAGCTATCAAAATCCCTGTGGCTAATGTATTAACGTTTAATTTCATAATAATCACCTAAAATCTAAAATATAAAAATGGATTGTAACTCTGATCAACTAGGTATGCAGTCGATAAAAGTAAAATACCAATGCTTACAACAGTCTGCGCCAATCTTGGAGTGAGTCCTTTTTCTCTTATACTATTCCAAATACGCTTAGGCCAGTCTGTAGAGCCTATAATGGCTACGCTTAATAGTAAAGCGTTAGTATAGAGCATATACAAAGCTCTGTCATCAAATATTTGTACATGACTGCCAAACATAGACTTGATATAGCTAACTCCTGCTCCAAAGTCTTCGTGAGAAAATATAACCCAGGAAAGCAAAACCATTATGAGTGTATATGCTCTTCCAGCAATCACTGGCAATTTCTTTAAAGCATCAAGTAAAAAGTTCTTTTCAACAATCAATAGAATTCCAAACATCATTCCCCAAGCTACAAAGTTCCAACTGGCACCATGCCATATTCCAGTAAGAAACCATACGACTAGGATATTTTTAATCTGGCTAATGGTACCTTTTCTATTGCCTCCCAACGGAATGTATACATACTCTCTAAACCAGGTTCCCAAGGACATATGCCATCTTCTCCAAAATTCAGTAATTGAAGTTGACATATATGGATAATCAAAATTTTCGAGAAAATTGAATCCGAATATCTTGCCAAGACCTATTGCCATATCAGAATAAGCCGAAAAATCAAAATATATTTGTAGCGCAAATGCAATGATACCCAGCCAGGCTGACAAAACAGTAAGCTCACCTGGCTTTAGAGCGGATACAGTCTCCCAGACGAGCCCTACATTATTTGCAATTAACACTTTCTTCCCTAACCCAATTATAAACCGGGAAACTCCATTAGATATCATTTCACCAACAACAAGTCTATCTTTTAATTCTGCAGCAATGGTTTTATACCTTACGATTGGTCCAGCAATCAGTTGCGGAAACAATGCTACGTAGCTGCCAAAAGAAATTATGCTGTCCGATACCTCTGCCTCGTTTCTATAAATATCTATGGTATAAGACATCGTCTGAAAAGTATAAAATGAAATCCCAATGGGAAGTGGCAAACCTAATAATGGCAGAGTCAATCCTGAAATATTGTTAATATTGCCTATTATAAAGTCTGCATATTTAAAAAATATTAAGAGTGAAAGGTTTATAACTACTGATACCACAACCCACTTCTTCTCGCCTTTTTTATTTGTTCTGCTGCGATTTCTCATTATTCCTTTACCGCACGTATAATCAACACCAGTAGATAAAATAAGCAGCCATACATATGCAGGCTCCCCCCAGCCATAGAAGAATAAACTTGCCAACAGCAACACTAGATTTTTGTATTTTTTAGGGGTTAAAAAATAAACTACCAGAACAACTGGCAGAAAATAATATAAAAATAAAATACTGCTAAAAACCATTCTTATCCTCCCAAAGCAAAAGTCTGGATTATCCAGACTCTCCTTCCTAGTTGAAAATATCAGTTATTACTGACTCAACTTTAGCTGTTTCTGATTCCGCAAACTCCCTTGCTTCGTTACTATCCACATCTTCCACCATCTCATCTCTTGCGCCAACCATAATGAAAAATGAATAATCTCCAAATCTAACTACTTTTGATGCATTTATTTTAGGTAAATTCATTGGATATTGCATTGAATCATTTACCAAAAACTCTCTATAACTATTAAGACCCTCATAAACGTTATCGCCATTTCCTTCAGTTGCTTTTATTCCAATAAATGTATCTACATTTATACTGATCATGGGAGATTGAGCTATATACTCAGATATTTCATCTTCACTTAAACCTGTATATGCCAAAACTTCTTCTAGCTCCATATCCCTGTCAGGATAATAATCCTCTCCTAGCTCATTCTTTACTGCTTCTAAAACCTCATTTAAGTCAATTTCTTTTACTTCTGGTTTATCAACTGCACATCCTCCCAAAATGCCTGCGATAAGTGCAGCAATAACACCAAATACCAATATTTTTTTCAAACTATTTCCTCCTGTCGATAATATCTTTAATTTCTTCTAGCGAATATTGATCACCGAAAAAATCATAATATAAGTTATGCTGTGTATGAATCAATATTCCTTGTTCACCGTTTAAAATTTCAAATTTACCTTCATAATCCTTAAATAAAAGTAAAATTACTTTTTTTCTGCCTTCATAATCAATGGTAGTAAAAGGCAATTCAACACTTAATTTATCATCTTCAACTGCACCTGAAAGAACCTGTAATACCTTAACATCCATTGACATACTATCTTCTTGTGCTTTAACCGAATCAATATCAGCAACAACAATCATCTCAGCGTCTTCTATATTGGCCTGGGTATCTCCCAGTGACAAAGTTCTTGGAACTGCTGCTAAGTTTGGTAAATCTTCTTTCTTAAAGATACCGCTATTCAGAGCCAACAGCGGCATTAAAACAACAATGGCAGCAATTGAAGCAATCTTTATATACCTGTTAAAATTTTTCTCAGGTTTTTTATTTTGGATTTCTAGTAATTCTGCTTTAACGTATATCCCTCTTATGAACTCTTCATTACTCTTCATCTCTGGCCGCCTCCTCTCCAAGCAATGCCTTTAAAGAATTTCTGGCTCTATACAACATAATTTTTACCTGAGAATGAGTTTTTCCCATGACTTTTGCAATCTCTTTGTAAGATAGTTCTTCGATTGCGTAAAGATGTAAGGCTCTTTGATAATCAGGCTTTAACGATTTTATCGCCTGAAATACTTCCTTCTTCTCTTCATTGTCAATTACAATATCCTCCAAAACCTTATAATCTCCCTGTATCTCGATTTCATTGTATGGAGAATTGAAGCTGAGCCTTGACTGTTTCCTCATAAAGTCAATCGCTTTGTTCCTACCGATAGTAAAGATGAAAGTTTTGAAAGTGTACTCAGGATTATAAGAATCTTTATACACAAATATATGAGCAAATACTTCTTGTGCTAAATCTTCTGCAGAATATATATCTCCTCCCGTGTATCGGGACAGGAAATATATAAGGTTGTCTTTGTGCTTTATAACAAGCTCCTCAAAGGCGTATTTGTCTCCATTTATAAATTTCTGGTACAACTGCTTATCGTCATTCATATGGTGGCCTCCATGTGTCTGCATATATTATACGAACGAGAAATAAAAAAGTTACAAAAATAATTAATTAATTTGTTTTTTAATTAGTATCCATTTTTAAAATATGCAAACAGCCTATAAAAAAATTGACTTGTCGACAAAAGCCAACAAGTCAAATTTTATAGGATTTCAGTTTTTGCAGATTTATTTCCTTTTCTCCTCTGCTTTATACATTCTGTCAGTAGAAATTCGATCTGCCCATTAATAGACCGAAAGTCATCTTCCGCCCAGGCTGCAATCTCTTCGTATAATTTTGAGGAGATCCTAAGTGGAATCTGCTTCTTCTTTTCGCTCATATCAATACAGACTTCCGCTGTTTACAATGGGCTGTGCATCTTTGCTACCGCAAAGAACTACTAATAAGTTGGAAACCATTGCTGCCTTTCGCTCTTCGTCAAGCTCAACGACTTCATTTTGACTTAACTTTTCTAAAGCCATCTCTACCATTCCAACTGCTCCATCCACAATCATCTTTCTAGCATCTATTATTGCGCTTGCCTGTTGCCTTTGAAGCATTACAGCTGCAATTTCAGGAGCATAAGCAAGGTAAGTTATACGCGCTTCAATTATCTCTAAGCCTGCTTCAACAACTCTGCTCTGGATCTCTTCTCTGATCCTCTCAGCTACAAGTGCACTAGAACCTCTCAAGCTACCTTCATCAGGCTCCCCGTCGCCAGTCGTATCAATTCCCGAGGCAACATCATAAGGATAGATCTTAACGATATTTCGAACTGCACTGTCGCATTGTAAAGACAAATATTCTTTATAATTGTCAACATTAAATACAGCTTTAGCTGTATCAGTCACTCTCCACATAACTGCAATCCCAATTTCAACAGGATTTCCCAGCACATCATTAACTTTCTGTCTGCTATTGTTTAACGTCATAACCTTAAGAGATATTTTTTTACCTTCATTAACTCCACCTGCTGCTTTTCCATCAGCAGTCCTAAATATATTTATGCCTGAACTGTCTACATCTCCACTCTGCCCAAGTCTTGTTTTAGCTGCAGGGTTAAGTGCAACAGAAAACGGATTTACGTAAAAAAAACCTGGCTCATTCAGAGTCCCAATGTACTTCCCAAATAAAGTCAGTACTAGTGCTTCTTTAGGTTTAATAACCTTAAGCCCTAGGAATAGTATAAAGCCAAATACAAAGTACAAAATAGCTACAGTAATAAGAATGCCACCTACACCATTACCTGAGTCAACCATATTAATGCCTAATATAAGTGCAACTATTGAAATGGCATATAGTCCTAAGAACAACAATAACATGGACATACCACTTCTTGCTTTTATTATTTTCTCATCCATTATTATCACTCCTTTGATATTATTTTGATATCATAATTATATCATTCAAAATTCTAAAATGCAATATAATTTAAAATATTTACGGACAAACCTAAAGTTTGTCCGTTACGTTATTTTTAAAAAATTATTCTAATTACTTTAATAATACTTCTTTCATTATATCTTTTAACACTGGAATAATATCCTCTTCAAACCATGGGTTGCGTTTTAGCCATCCCAGATTAAGAGGTGAAGGATGCACCAAAGTTAAATAATCGGGTAAATAATTCTTGTAGTTTCTTACTGTTTCTGTAAGATTTTTATTATATCTTGCACCTAAATAGTATTTCTGTGAATAATTTCCAATCAGGATAATAGTCTTTATATTTGGCATCTCATTTAGTAAAGCTGGATGCCACTTCTCGGCAAAACCCTTTCTAGGTGGAGCATCGCCCGATTTTGCCTTTCCAGGATAATAAAAGTCCATAGGCATTTGAGCGATCAGATCTGTTTCATAGAATAATTCTCTGCTAATTCCCATCCATTCGCGAAGTCTGTCTCCACTCATATCATTCCAGTAAAGCCTCGACTCTTCAGCTTTTCGTCCAGGAGCCTGTCCGACTATTGCGATCCTTGCATTTTCGGATGCACTAAAAAGAGGCGGAATATTTCTTTCAGTAAAAGACTTATTCATTGTATCTGCCATTATTTCTTTTGTAATCTTATCAAATATATCCATCTTAACACATCCCAATACATACTAATCTAAAGACATAATCTAACAGAAATCCTGCTAATTTATGTGATTAACAGGATTTCCATGATTTAAAACTCAATAAATAGCTAGAAAATATATGTCCCCCTGGTTTTATCTCCAGTAATTATTAGCAGCTGCTACTGTTTGAAAATTAATGGCAATAACCTGGGATGCCATAGTTAAACTATCAGCATTATTTGCATAATCTTCGCGTAATCTTTTTTTAACTTCTTCATCAGATTGAATGTATCCAACTCCTTTACGCGATAAAGTGATAGCTAGTTCAAAACCTTCTTGTGGTGTTGCTGTAATTAATGATTCCAACCATGTGCTCATTTGTTCAGCCTCCTTTATAAAATTCCTACAAAGTTTATATACCCACTAATAATTGTAGTAGTTATATTAATGGAATATATTTCGCAAATACTTCATTTTTCGTAAGTGTTCGTAAACTTCCTTTGGGTATAATGATTAAATGAGGTGAATTTTTATGGCAGAAAGAAAAAACACTGCAAAACTTTGGTCTAGGAACTTTATTACAATAATAATATCACATTTTTTCCTATTATTTGGTTTTCAAGTTCTCCTGCCCACTATTCCACTATTTGCAAACAATTTTACTTCAAGCGAGACCATAATAGGTTTAGTATCAGGGTTGTTTACAATATCAGCAGTCCTGATCAGGCCAGTCTCTGGAGGATTTCTTGACAAAAGTGGCAGAAGGATTGTCCTTTCAATTAGTTTAATAATATTTATACTGTCATCACTGTCTTATACTTTTGTTACAACTATTGGAGCTTTCCTTCTATTGAGATTTTTACATGGAATAGGCTGGGGCAGCTCAAATACAGCATCTGATACGGTGGCTACGGATAATATCCCACAAGAGCGTTTTGGAGAAGGAATGGGTTTCTTTGGGTTGTCAATGAGTCTAGGTATGGTTGTAGGACCTGCGGTTGGTATGTCTATTGCTGATAAGTATGGTTTTAATACCTTATTCTTTACTTCTGCTTTACTGGTATTCTTAAGCTTGATAATATCTTCTACTATAAAATATGAACCGACAAAAAAGAAAACTAAAGATAAAGCACTGATTACCTTTGATAGAGAGTCAGTTGAGCCAGCTATCATTATGGCACTAATAACCATAAGTTATGGTGCAATAGTTAGTTTTTTCCCGATTTATGCTCAGCAACAAGGCATCGTAAATATTGGTGCATTCTTTACGGTATATGCATCAGCAATATTTGTTATCAGACCTTTTTTAGGGAAAATAATTGATAAATATGGCTTTGACTACACGGTCATACCAGGAATAATCTTGGTTGCTGTTTCTATGTTGTTTATGGGTTTATCCTTAAATATGACCAGCTATCTATTGATTGCAGTCGTTTATGGCATGGGCTTTGGGGCATGCCAACTTAGCTTTCAAACTATGGCTATTATAAATAAGCCTCAGAATGAAAGAGGCGGTGCCAATGCAATCTTTTATGTTGGTTTTGATGGTGGAATTACTATAGGCTCAATATTATTTGGATACTTCGCTTCACTTTTTGGTTATTCTCATATGTATCTAATAACCGTCATTCCCGCTGTACTAGCACTTGTCGGTTACGTCTTTTTCGTAAGAAAAATTTCAAAATAGAATAAATATTTGAAGATTTACTATTGATGATAGGAGGCTGATATTCATGTCTTTAGTAAAAATTGCTGAATCAGCAAGAGTAATAGGAAAAGTGAAGATGGGAGATGGATCTTATATAGCTCAAGGAAGCATAATAAGATCTATAGGCGAATCAATAAAAATTGATAATAACAGCATGGTTCTTGAAAATTCAATTTTAATTGGTACTCCCTCATACCCTTTAGATGTAGGTCAAAAAACTGTATTCGGGCACAAATGCTTAGTTGTTGGCGCAACAATTGGAGATTTATGCGAAATAGGTAACTGCGTAATCATTCAAGAAGGTGCACAAATTGGAAACATGTGTATCTTTGGGGAGGGCACTCTTATTCCTAAAAATATGATTATCCCTGATGGCTCAGTAGTGGTTGGAAGACCTGGCAGAATAATACGTAAATTAAGCGATGCCGATAGAGATATGATTAAAAAAATGAGAGGAAATGACATTTCATTATCTACATACAAAGAGAATATCATTGAAGGAGGAAATGTGAATATGGGCAAATTATATAACTATAAAGACAAACATCCTAAAATATCTGATTCAGCTTATCTCTATGACAGTGCAGAAATTACTGGAGATGTAATTGTAGGAGATAATAGCATTATCGGTTCAGGCGTTAAAATAATTGGAGATTCACATGGACCAGTAAGAATAGGTAATAATGTACATATTTTAGAAAATACGGTACTTCACCTGCTTCCCGACAATGAGTTAGTTATTAAAGATAATGTAACTATTGGACCAGGATGTATGATTCACGGAACAACTATCGGTGAGAATTCTGTTATAGAATCGGGCGCAATAGTATGTGATTACAGCAGCTTGGGCGAGAATACTTTGGTAAAATCAGGATCTTTGGTCAAACAAAGAAGTGTTTTTTCTGGCAATCAGGTATTAGAAGGCTACCCTGCCACTGAAGTACGGGTTCTCGATGAGAAGTTAGAAAGGCCAGTATGGGCTTTTGAATAAATCTTACACGGGTTGTCAGAGACAACCCGTGTATTTTTAGCAAGTTACATCAAAATTTAACCCAAATATCTCTAATCTGTCTAAATATTACTCACTCACTTTAATAATAATCTTACCAATATTTCTGTTTTTTTCCATATGAAAATGAGCCATACCAATATCTTCTAAAGAAAACTTTGAATCAATGATTGGTTTTATTCTTTTGTCGTAAAAATATGGCATTATCTTTTCAGAAAATTCTTTTGTCAAAAGAGCTTTGTATTCATCACTTCTTGGTGTTAATAATGTCCCTGTCAGTTGAATGTACTTTGACATAATAGACATTATATTGAATTTCTCAACCTCTACACCGCTTAGAACACCGATAAGTACCCATCTTCCACCTTTTTTGATGCTAGCAAAATTCTTGTTCCAGTATTTAGCTCCAACAAAATCTAAAATTAAATCTACGCCTTCACCATTTGTCGCCTTTAGAACTTCTTCTTCAAAAGACTGTTCTTTATAATTTATCAGAATATCCGCACCAAGCTCCCTGCAAAAGTCTAGTTTTCTCTTTGATCCAGCTGTAACAATAACCTTTGCATTACTTATATGCTTTGCCAATTGAATTGCAGCTGTTCCAACTCCACTTGCACCGGCATGTATTAGGACTGTTTCGTTATCGTTTAATTTTCCATTCCAATATAAATTCTGATAAGCAGTTAGGAACACTTCTGGGATTGCAGCAGCCTCATCAAATGTTAGAAAATCAGGAATTTTCATGGCTCTGTCTGATGGCATCACAGCGTATTCGGCATAGCCTCCGCCATTTACCAATCCCATAACTTTGTCACCAATTGAAAAATTGCTTTCTCCTTTTATCTCAGCAACTGATCCAGCAACCTCTACTCCTAAAATAGGATTCTTTTGATATCCTGCTTTTCCCTCTCTTGCTACAATATCTGTACGGTTTACTGCAGTTGAATAGACTTTTATTAATAGTTCCCCATCCTTTAATTCGGGCATTTCAGCATTAATAATCTCAAGCTGGTCATAACCTCCTGGCTTCTTAACAATTACGCATTTCATAAGAACTCTCCTTTACTTTACTTTTCCATAAGTAACGAATCTTATTCTAGTGGCATATTCAATATAATTTCATCATATAGTTGCTTCATTCTTTGGCTATCACGAAGACTTATATAAATATCTTTCTTCCCCATTCGCTCAATTGTAATGAGAATTAATTGAGGAGCAAGAATTTTAAGATTCTTTTTGGAGAACAATTCTACGTGATACTGGTTAATCGAAGAACGATTCAAGCGAAAGATTAACTACGTCAGGTTCTTCCACTATCACTGGATTTTTCGTAAATAGATATTTAAAGATTGTATACTCATTGAAGTAATTTGCCCGCTCATTCAATACTTCTATCACCTTGTTCGCCTTAAATGAGTTTCTCCATTTGCATTCGCCAACAAGCAGTTCTTTACCTGTAACGGACTCGACTACCACGTCTAATTCCTGAACCTTACCTTTTTTGTCTTTACCCCACCATTTACCAAATGACTTAGCGATAAATGGAAGCTTACCCTTACCATTCAATCTACGGAGATACTGTCGGGCAACTTCTTCAAATATAGGTCCAATGAAATCAGATAAATCTTCCAACGCTAAATTGTAATAAACATCCCCATTTCCTCGTTCAATTTCTGTTCTAACAGGAAAGATATAACGATACCAAAACGCAATGAAATTTTCCGTAATATGATACTGACTCGTTTTACCCTTCAAAGGATTTGAACCAAATGGTATGACTCGTTCAATATAATTTAGTTCTTGTAACGTGATTAGATATCTAGAAATAAAGCTATTTTCTAGTTTTGTAAAACCTGCAATCTCACCAAGCGTATTTGAGCCACTAGCTATAGCTTGAAGTACTGCATTATAATTTGCAGGCTCTCTAAATTCTTGTTTCATCAGCAAGATGCCTTCATTGTTCAAGTACCCGTTGATTTCAAAATAAAGATTTCGAAGGTTCTCCTCAAAACTCAATTCCTGATCTATTAATGAAAGGTAATATGGTGTGCCTCCAACGCAAGCATAATATCGAATTTTATCTTCATAGCTCGCTTTGGGATAAAATCGAGCTGAATCATAATAGTCTAGTGGGTTGATTTTTAATTGTCCTGTTCTTCTTCCAAATAATGGACTTTTTTCACCTAACACCTGATTCTCCATGAAACTCATTGATGAACCACATAAAATCAAGAAAATATTTGTATGTTTAAACTCATAGTCAATCACGTGTTGCAAGATTGAGTTGAGTGATTTATTGGCTGATGCAGCATAAGGGTACTCGTCAATAACAACCACCAAGTGTTCATCTCCCAATTGTTCTTTGATGATAGCAAATAAACTATTCCAATCATCAACCGATGGGAAATTCTTTATCCCTAGCTTTTCACCCAATATGCGTGAAAACTTTTGTAAGTTAAGAGAATCATTCACCTCTTCAGCAGGAAGATACAGCGAGTTCTTATCCTTAATAAACTCATTAAGCAAAGATGTCTTCCCAATTCGTCTACGTCCATATACTACAGCCATTTGAAAGCCTTTTTTCTTATACATATTTTCGAGGGATTCTAATTCTTTTTCTCTGCCTAAAAACATATTTAGACCTCCTTTTTACTACTTATGATTATTATAATCTAAAGTAGCAAAAAATTCAAGATATAGCTGCTTCGTTCTTTGGCCATCACGAAGACTTATATAAATATCTTTCTTGTCGATTCGCTCAATCTTTATTGTGGGTGAGAGTCAGCTTGAACAAAGAGCAACGTAGCACCAAGTGTTTTTGAACTAAAATTTCCTTTTAATGTTCCTCCAAAGCCGCCATAACCATTAGTTCTTGCACCAATGCCAAGTTCTCTTATGCTTTTGTCGATTAAAGATACTTCAGCAATTTCAGAGAAGTCAATACTTTGTCCGTACAATGCTTTAATTTTTACTTGATTATCAATTATGCTTACGACTGGATATTTCGGTTAAATAATACCATCTTCACGGTAAAATAGACCCAGCTTATCGGAAGTTTAGATCCACCTTTACGCAGGACTGTACCACTCTACCCAGTAGCTCTATAATAGTATCATGTACAAACTTCTGTACAAATACATTATGGAGGTTGATAATATGGTTGATTATCGAGAAATCTTGAGGCTTGACAGCCAGGATACAGCCAGAGACAGATTGCATCAAGTGTTCACAGCTCAAGAGGCCCATCAGAGAAGTTCTTAGTCTATGCAAGGAGTTGGGTTTGGAGTGGCCTTTTACATCTGATATGTCAAATGATGAACTGAGGAGATTCCTTTATCCCAATAGAGTTCATGAGGTTTCCAGAAAAATTCCTGATTGTTCCTATATACACAAAGAGCTAGCTAAGCCTGGCGTGACCCTCACACTATTATGGAGTGAGTACTGCGAAGAATCAAAGGCAGAGAATCTGATACCGTACCAGTATACACAGTTCTGTGAGCACTACAAATCCTACGCCAGAAAAACCAAGGCTACCATGAGAATCAAGAGGAAGCCAGGAGAACTTTTGGAAGTCGATTGGGCCGGGCAGACACTATCTGTTATTGATCAGATAACTGGAGAGATGATACCTGCATATATTTTTGTTGCATCTCTACCTTGTAGCCTATACAGCTATTCAGAAGCTTTTCCTTCCATGGTGAGTGAGCATTGGATAAATGCTCATATCAATGCATACAAACACTTTGGAGGTTCAACAAGGATACTGGTTCCTGATGAGTATTCCGGTCAAAATTGTACCACCAGTCCGGTGACATAATACCTCTATTCCGATAATACAATACCATCCTTCCGCTTAATGATACCGTTTAGTTTATAATATATTTATGCATCAATTCGATGCAAATATATTATGAGGAGGTCAAATAATGACCAGGTATCGAGAAATTTTGAGGCTTCATTCGATGAACTTAAGCCAAAGCAATATCGCTTACAGCTGTGGTGCCTCAAAAACAACGGTAAACAAAGTCATCAAGAGGGCTAATGACTTAGATATTTCATGGCCACTTGATGAAAATCAAACTGATGGAACGCTTTCAAAGCTATTATTTCCATCAAAGGAAGAATCAACCCAAGGAAAAAGACTCCCAGACTTTGACTACATCCGAAAGGAACTTCTTAAGAATGGAGTCAACAAAAAGCTTCTATGGACTGAATACATCGAGGAATGTAGACTCAATGGTGATGACCCACTGATGTATTCACAATTCTGTTATCACATTCAAATGGATGAGCAAAAACGTCGTGCCAGTATGCATATCAATCGTAAACCTGGAGAACAAGTTGAGGTCGATTGGGCTGGAGATCCTGCATATATCATCGACCCTGATACAGGAGAACTAACTGAAGTATCCATATTTGTAGCGGCTATGTCCTACAGTCAGTATGCATATGTTGAAGCCTTTATGAATGAAAAACAACAGGCCTGGATAAAAGCTCATATCCATATGTATGATTACTACAAGGGAGTTTCCAAAATTCTGGTTCCTGATAACTGCAAAACAGCAGTTAATCACAACAAGGATTGGTATACTCCAAAACTAAATACCACCTATTATGAAATGGCTGAACACTATGGTACTGCAATTATACCAGCAAGAGTTAGAAAGCCTAAAGACAAACCTAATGCTGAAGGTATTGTCGGAAACATATCCACCTGGATAATTGCATCCCTTAGAAATGAACAATTCTTTTCATTGGCGGAGTTGAATGCTTCGATTAGAGAAAAACTTGAAGAATTCAACAAAAGAGACTTTCAAAAGAAGGAAGGAAGCAGGTCGAGTCTCTTCCACAACGAAGAATTCCCATTTCTATTACCCCTTCCTGCTACCCCCTATGAACTGGCAGATTGGAAGCAAGCCACCGTTCAATTTAATTATCACATATCCATAGAAGGAATGCTATACTCAGTTCCTTATGAATACATCAAAAGAAAGGTTGATATCAGGATAACAGAAAAGATTATCGAAGTTTTCTACAACCATAACCGTATCGCCTCCCACAAGCGTCTATTCGGCCGAAAGGGACAATACAGCACGGTAATTGAACACATGCCCCCTGATCACCAACAATACCTTGAATGGAATGGTGATCGCTTTAGAAAGTGGGCAGAACATATTGGTCCAAACACCTACAAAACCGTAGATGCAATACTTACCTCCAAACGTGTAGAGCAACAAACATACAAAAGCTGTATGGGTTTATTAAAATTGGTTGACAAATACTCAGCATGTCATCTTGAGGCAGCATGCCTGAAAGCACTGACCTTTACCGCAAGCCCCAGTTACAAGAGTATCAAAAATATACTTGTCGCTGGAACAACCAAGGAAGATGATTCAATAGCTGAAAACAAGCCTGTGCCAAACATCTATGGTATCACACGTGGATCCAACTATTATGGAGGTAGAAAAAATGATTAACAATAGCACAGTTGACAAACTAATTGAAATGAGACTAACAGCTATGTCCGATGCCTTCCGTCAACAAATGTCAGACCCAAGAATGAATGAAATATCATTTGAGGAGCGATTCGGCATGATGGTTGATATTGAATACACAAGAAGAAAAAACAACCGTCTTGATAGACTTATCAGAAATGCCG
>JAVEXI010000004.1:0-75868 GCA_034004165.1 Gudongella sp.
CACTCTCCATCAGTTTTTTCTAATTATATACCACCCACGGGTATATTTCAATAGTAAACTAAAAATCTCGCGGTACGGGTGGCGTACCGCGAGATTTTATAAAGTTAAATCTTAATACTCATTTTAGAATCTATTCGGCTTGTTTATCTCCAAATAGATGCTTGTATCCTTCAACTGCAAGTATTATAGCAAGAACGAACAAAGCAATCGGGAATACAACCAAGAAGTAGTTTCCTGTTGCAAGGTTTGCTTTCACTAAGAATACAAGAGCTAATAAAGTTACCGCCATCATGAATATCATCGGAAGAGTAATCATGCTGTAATTTCTTCCAGATTTCTTCAACCACACAGCGACTGCCAGTAATGAGAGTCCTGCGAGCAACTGGTTAGCTGATCCAAATATTGGCCAGATCTTTGCGAATCCACCAACTGCCAGCCATCCGCCTATTGCTACAGTTATAGCAGTTGAAACATACATGTTTGTAAGTGGATGCTGCTTTTCTTGTCCAGGCTTATCAAAGAATTCTTGGAATATGAATCTTGCAAGTCTGGTTGCAGTATCCAGTGATGTTAAAGCAAATGCTGAAACAGCAAGAGCAACAAAGGATTTACCTACAGCAAACGGAAGTCCAAACTCAGTCATGAATGAACCAACACCGTTTGAGAATACGTTAACTGGTCCACCTTTTAGTAGCTCAGTAAGCTCTCCTGATGATACATAAGCTGCTGATATAAGAGCTATTATTGCTAAAACACCCTCTATAAGCATTGCACCATAACCAATGAACTGTACATCTTTTTCATTGTCAAGCTGCTTAGAAGTAGTTCCTGAACCAACCAGTGCGTGGAATCCTGATATCGCACCACAGGCAACCGTTACAAACAGCATTGGGAACATCCAGCTTCCTCCAACATTGAAAGCTGTAACAGGAGCAAGTTGTAAGCCAGGTCTAGCAATTACTATACCTATAACTGCACCAGCGATCATTGCATATAGTAAGAATGAGTTCAAGTAATCTCTCGGCTGAAGAAGTATCCAGACGGGAGCTGTCGATGCGACGAAAATATAAACCATCATAATAACAATCCAGGTATTAACACTTAATGAAATTGGATAGAGCGTTCCAAGCCATACCATTGCAAATAGTACGACTACTCCAACAACTGTTCCAACTCCCAAGTTTAAGCCTTTTCTGTATACCAGATATCCAAATATTACTGCTTCTACAATAAACATCAATGATGTTGATGCAGCTGCAGGAACAGTGGCAAATGTACTGGCAACAATATTAGTAAACGCCGCAACTACCAAGATAAGTGTAAGCCATGCAAAGACTGAAAACAACTGCATTCCTCTTTGCCCCATATTTGCATTTATTACTTCTCCAATGGATTTCCCTTTGTGTCTGACAGACGCAAACAGTGAACCAAAGTCGTGAACTCCACCAAAGAAAATACTTCCTATAATAATCCAAAGTAAAACTGGAACCCATCCAAAGATAGCAGCTTGTATGGGACCGTTTATTGGTCCAGCTCCAGCTATAGAAGCAAAGTGATGGCCCAAAAGTACAGCGGGTTTCGTCGGAACGTAGTCAACGCCATCATTTATTTCATGGGCCGGGGTTCTTTTTCCTGGATCAATTCCCCACGTTTTTGCCAGCCAGGCGCCATATGTAGCATAAGCTCCGATAAAAACAACAATTCCAATTACAACTAACCAAAGAGCGTTCATAATTCCCCTCCTCAAAATTAATAAATTTTGTTAAGAAACCTTATATAGCTTTAATACCTCCTCTCCTTTTTTATTTGATATTACAATTCCGTCCTTGAGAGATACTATCAGAAGCCTGACGTCCACCCAACCTCTTAGACCGAATGAAAATCCCTTATGATACTTAAATTTTTTAACAAAATCAGATATATCTCCATCTGCTGTTGAAATATCATCAACAACTAAAACGCCAGTTATAAAACTAGACATGTGTTCAGGATGAGGTACTACGAGTTCATCAATTGCTGAAATAATAGAGTTAGCAAAAGCTTCTATTGTATTTCTGTTAATAAAATCATGTTTTCTTAACAATATATGTTCGTTGTTTTCCATGCCGTAAATTTTTGCCTTTTTTACTAAAAAAAACCTTTCAGATTTTATGTAATATCTAGCATATAAGTCAAAATTCACATCGCCTACTGTATGTTCCTTATAAAGATCAAAGCTATTACGCAACCTGTCTTCAAGATAATCCATATAACTTTTAAAATCCATTATGCCCTCTCTTTTCACATTAGTAAATTATTATTAATATATTAGTATTTACAGCTTTATTGTACTACTACATAAATTCTATGTCAATGACTTATGCCCATAACTGGCAATAGCTTGCAATTAATCTCTTTTATTATATAAAAATATTAAATTACATAATTAAACATCCTCAAAACCTCAATATAATCGCCAGAATTAAATTTTAAAGTGTTTGAATCAATCTTTTCCATACTAGGATAAAATGATTTTTTATAAGCATCCTTATGATTTTTGAATCTGATTCTAATATCAAAGTTATCAGGTAGTTCTAGTTGACAGTCATTCATATCTCCTGTAAGAGCAACCCTTACTTCTTCTCTAATTAAATCAACAGCAAGCAGAGGGTGAATATTTATCGTTGAATTTCCCTTTCCCTCTTTGACAGCTACAGTTCGGATTTCAGGTATCACATTTCTTACAGTTTCACAAAGTCCTTTATCACCAGAAAGAAAAACTATTGGAACTTTATGATACGCTGCTATATAAGAATGTATTAGAAATTCGCTAGCCAATTGGTCGTTAATAGTCAGCCAGTCAATCATTGTATCCATAGTATGAGACAATGGATTGTAATCGGTTCCTGCTGCTGAATGATATCCTATGTAAATTAGACAGTCAAAAGATGAATCGAGTTCCTGAACCATTGAGTATAGCCCACCAGCCCAGCTTCTTACGAGCTTCGTATTTTGGGGTAACATGGAATGATCAATATTTCTGCCGCTGTCATGAGCATCTTTAACAACTATCTCCGTTGCTCCAGCTGCATTGGCGCCTTCACAGGCTGCATTAACTTCTCTGGTCATCTGTAGCGCATAGGCTTCATACGCACTTTTATCTATTTCTGTTTCATCCCATGTTGTACAGCCGGATACACCTTCAATGTCTGCACTAATAAAGACTTTCATAGATTCTTCCCCCTAATTTATTCATCTATTTACTTTACTATAGCATAAAAACATGGTGTTTGAAAAGATTTTAACATGAATTGATAATCTTTATCATTTACATTTTGGATATTCTATGATAACATTTACTTGGCATAAAATATCGCGGCAAATTTCTTTTTGGAGATGATAATTTATGGCAAAAATGATGGGTCCCAGATTCAAGCTATCCAGACGGCTTGGCTTAAATGTTTACGGGCATCCAAAAGCAATGAACAGAGCAAAAAAAGGTTCATCGCGAGCAGACAGAAAACTCTCAGAATATGGACTTCAGCTACTTGAAAAACAAAGGCTGAGAGCCTATTATGGGGTAATGGAAAACCAATTTAAGAAGTACGTTGAAAAAGCAAAAAAGAGCAGTGACCAGACTGGACATGCATTAGTTAGGATTCTTGAATCGAGATTAGATAATCTAGTGTACAGAATAGGGCTGGCATCTTCTATCCGACAAGCCAGACAAATGGTTGTTCATGGTCACATTCTTGTAAATGGGACTAAAATCAACATCCCCTCTTATCTTTGTAAACCGATGGATAAAATAGAACTAAAAGAAAAATCAAAATCAATCGATTTATTCCACGACAATTTTCTTACGGCTTTTGGTAGCTCTCTACCTTATATTTCTAAGGAAGAAGATAGTTTCTCAGGGATATATCTTCGATACCCTGAAAGACATGAAGTTCCAATTGAGATTGATGATCAGCTTATCGTAGAATTCTACTCATAAGCTACAATAAAACCAGAGTCATATATGACTCTGGTTTTATTCTTCGATATCTCTTAGCCTTTTTTCTATCAGGTTCTTTAATATAATATAGTTTACTGTTATCGTTACCATAAATACTAAAGCAATTCCCATCAGGAGAAATTTATGATTAATTATCGGAATCAATTTATATGACAAAAATCCTAAAGCCCCAAGGTAGAGGGAAGATATTGCCATCCCTATTAACACATTTAAGTTCTGTTTCATTGCCTGCTGTGGGTTTGTCCATCCTCGCATAGGTCGTATTATATCAATAGTCATACCAATTAGTGTCATCTCTACACTACCTAACAGGCCTAAAATTATTATTAAGATTACAGTAATAATGGGTAGTGGAATTATAAACAAAAAGCTTCCTACCACAAATATAGTTCCAAGCAGCTGAATAAAAACAGATGCTAGCAGTCTTCCAACTACCTGATTTGATGCTGTTATAGGCATAGTCTGCTGTATCCATAGGTTAGGTCCTTCTCTAGAGAAAGTAGTAACCCCTACAGAATTAATCATGCCTAGAGATATTATTGCTGCAGCCCCTAACAGAATTACATATATGCTATCAGTTTGAATTACATTTTTAATGCTCTGTAAATCATTTCCCCCTGTAAAAAAACTTGATGCTATTACAATAGGAACTATTATTACGCCACCAACTGAATTCATCAAATATATAGGCGTTTTAAAGAGCATTTTAAGCTCTTTCATAGCTAATGAAGTGTATTGTTTTCTTATTCTAAATACATTATTACTATTCTCATCCAGTATTATTGATTTATTTGACGAAGAAGTTTCACTATTACCAATTAAGCCTTGCAAATATAGTTTTTCTGATAAGAACATTACCGTAGCCATAATCACGAAAGTTACAATTAAATATAATGACAGATTAAATATCACAGTTGCAAACTTAACTGAAGTCAGTGCCAATGTCCCCCACATAGCTGGAGGGTTAATCATTCCTATTTTCCTCACTAAGAGCTGGGTATCTCTTGCCAAATTAAACATAAAATTTCTGTCACTAAATAGATTTTGTGACAGTGCGTTATTAAGTTTTATTTGCAAGAATACTATAATTGCTGTGAAAGTTGTGCCACTTATAATCCTAATAAGGTCTCTTCTTCCTTTTATATTGGTATATCTCATAAATACCAAAATTATAGCTGAAGCTAAAGAAAGTGGGAAGAAAGGCAGAACTATTGAAACTATTAATGCAATCACCCAATAAATTGGGCCAACATACTCTCCAATGCCGTAAATGATAATAAATGGCATAGACATCGGTATGGATACCAGATATTCACTTATGCTAAGAGAAGTTAGCTTTGCCCCAATTATTTGACTTGCAGTAACTGGAAGTGGTACTAACTGCTCAAGATCCTTTGAAAAGTAATACTTACCCATAGTCTGCAAAATTCCCAGAACAAAGATTATTAGCTGCGTACCGAGAATTCCAAGAAGGACGAAGTATGAAGGTTGTCCAATCATTCTGAATGATTCATACAGGATTTCTAATCCCTTAACAAAATAGATGTATGAAGGTATCAAAGATAATAGAGCCATACTAATCAGAATATAAGTCCACTTCCTCTTTGACTTTGTGAGAGTAAATATTATGGAAGTCAAGCCGAACGTAGAGTTTAAATCGGTTTTTATCAAGGACAAATATTTATTCATTTTCTGTCAGCTCCAAAAATATATTTTCTAGGGTGCCTTTTTCATTAGCTGCAGCTCTAAGCTCTTCCATCGTTCCATGTGCGATAATTTTCCCCTTATTTATGATAGCTATTCTATCACATAATCTCTCCGCAACTTCCATAACATGAGTGGAGAAAAAAACTGTCTTTCCTTGATTGCACATATCTCTCATAACTTCTTTTAGATTGAAAGACGATCTTGGATCTAGACCAACCATAGGTTCATCAAGAATAAATAGTTCAGGGTCATTAATAAGGGCCGAAACTAGCACAAGCTTCTGTCTCATCCCGTGAGAATAACTACCAGTAAGGTTGCCCAATGCATCTTCAATATTGAAAAGTTTACTGAAATACTCAATTTTTTCTTTTCTAATATCTTTGCTTATTCCGTACATATCAGCGATAAAATTAAGGTATTCGATACCCTTAAGCTTATCGTATATCTCTGGAGTATCAGGAACATAGCTGATCATCTGTTTAGCTTTCAAAGGACTCTCCCAGACATCTACGCCATTAAGAGAAATGTTTCCTTCATCAGGTTTTAAAAGCCCAACTATCATCTTAATCGTCGTCGATTTTCCAGCACCATTTGGTCCGAGAAAACCAAATATCTCTCCTGGTTTAACTTCTAGTTCTATACCATCAACTGCTCTTACTTTTCCTTTACCGTAAGTTTTTGCAAGATTCTTAAGAATAAGCATAATTTCACTCCCATCAATATTAATCTGTTAAAGCTTTATGTTAATATTATAACTTTCTATGCTTTTAAGCAACAAAAAAAGGTGGAAGACCCACCTTTTTTTGTGTTAACTACCTTATTTTTCCTCAATGAATTTTTCAAATTCTCTTTCAACATAATCTGTTGACACAGCTTGGTCAAACAAATTTGTATCCTCAACAACCATCAATCTGGCTTTCCCATCTTCAAAGTTGAAACCTTTGGTGTAAAGTATTTCTGGGCCTTCTGTTGGCCAGTAAGTGGCTCCGCTGAGTTTAAAGAGATTTTTGTATTCTGGTACTGCCTTTGACAGTTCTTCAGTAAGCTCTTCTACCTTCTTATACTTGTTAATTCTTCCAAGTATATGCATCATTTCATTTACAACCTGCCAGTTAGAGTATCCTGTCAGAGGCGGAATCGCTGTGTTTGTCCACTGGATTCTTCGTTCTGTATTTGTAAATGTACCCTTTGACTCAGCATAGCTGACTGCAGGTAATACTACGTCTGCCTTTTCGCCTGACGGCGTTAGATATAGATCTTGAACTGCAAGGAATTCTAATCCTTCCAGATATTCTACTGGTATATCTTCTCCAAAAGACATGAGACCTCTAATCTTCCTTGACTTGATGCCATCAACCACATTTTCCCATGGCATGTCGACTCCAAGGTCTGCAACTCCCTGACTGTTGTTCTTTGGTTTAAGCTGAACAATACCACGTCTTGGTTTTCCTATATGACCTGATACTACTGCGATATCTGCAATAAGTCTTGCAGCTTCAACAGTAATGTAATTTTGGTCAAATATGATTACCGGTTTCTTTGCTTCAAGGTACAGTTCTGCAATGTCAATTGCCTCAGGTCTCGGCTGATAGCCTTCAAGTGAATCTCTTAATTCTTCAAAGCCAATTGCATTCTGAGGTGAATATCCTTTATCTATCATTACTTTTAATATTCCCTTCAGACATGAAAGGTCATTATACGGACATATGATAGATGCTGACCATTCATTAATCTTATCATAACCGTTGTTTATTACTACCATTCTCGCTCCATTGTCGACTGCATCTTTAACTTTAAGAGCAGCTATGGTGTGATCTTTCATCATTTCAGAACCTATGACGAGTATAAAGTCTGACTGCCTAATCTCTTCAAAAGTGTTTGTAGAAGCATCATAACCTAGTACATCTTCAATTCCACCGTAAGTCCTGTTGAAACATGTTACATTTTTGGTTCCAAGGAAATCAGTCGCAAATTTCTTAGCAATGTAAATTTCTTCGTTGGTCATTCTGTCGGAAATAGAGACAGCAACTGATTCTGGCCCATACTGCAGAACTAGCGATTGCATTTTCTTTGCTGCCATTCTTAAGCCTTGATCCCAAGTTCCTTCACTAAGTTCCCCTTCTACTCTTACCAAAGGTTTGGACAGCCTTGTCTTTTGTTTGCTTTGATTATAACCAAATCTTCCTTTTACGCACAGAAGACCTTCATCGACTTCACTGTTCTTGTCTGGTATTGCCCTATAAAGCATATCCCCTCTTGTCTCCAGATCAATGTTACATCCAACTGAACAGAAGGAACAAATCGTCTTGGTTTTTTCTGTTTCCAATGGAACAGACTTGTCTATCTGAAGTCTTTCCTGCAGCGCTCCAACGGGGCATACGCTCACGCACTGTCCGCATGCGATACAAGATGTATCAGCAAGGTTAAGATCCAGCGCAGGTTTAACTATAGTATCAAAACCTCTTTCAACCAGACCAAGGGCACCATTATCCATCACTTGATCACATACTCTGACGCAAAGTCCACATAGAATACACTTGTCTGTATTTCTAATAATAAATGGATGACTGTCATCTTCTTCTCTGTAATGAATTTCTCCATCGTATTTTCCTGGCTCTACTTCGTATTCATTGGAATAATTGTAAAGCTTACACTCAAAGAAATCGTGGCAGCCGCATTCAAGACATCTCGAGGCATCTTTGACAGCTTGTTCTTCTGTAAATCCAAGATTGACCTCATTAAAATTGTTCTTTCTTTCTTCAGGTGATAAATGAGGCATTTGTGATCTGTATTCTTTAGGTCGGTCTTTATAGTGTTCTCTGGTAAGATGTGTTCTTTCTACGACAAACGGTCTTCTATAAGGTATTACATGTCCTTCAAGATAAGAGTTAATTACGTCGACCGCTCTCTTTGCGTCGCCAACTGCTTTTATAGCAATATTAGCACCTTGATTGATTACATCTCCACCTGCAAAAATACCTTCTATATTAGTCTGGAAGCTATTCTCATCGACTGAAATTGTACCCTTTTTAGTCTTTTCAAGTATTTCAAAACCTTCCAGTGATGATTCCTGTCCTATAGCACCGATTACTAGATCAATATCGAGATATTCAAAGTCTCCCTCAATTGGAATCGGACGTCTTCTACCAGAAGCATCTTCTTCTCCAAGCTCCATTTTCTGTAGCTTAATTCTTCCAGCTTTACCATTCTCTTCAATTATTTCGACAGGAGCAACTAAGAATTTGAATATTACGCCTTCTTCCTTAGCTTCTCTAATTTCTATCAATTCAGCAGGCATTTCTTCTTCTGTTCTTCTGTAAAGCACGTAAACTTCTTTTGCCCCCAGCCTGACGGCTGTTCTACAGGCGTCCATTGCAGTATTTCCGCCACCAACTACAGCAACTCTTTCGCCAATTTTCATATGTTCGTTAATAGTTGCTTTTCTCAAGAAGTCTATACCGCCAATTACTCCTGGCATATCTTCTCCTTTGACTCTTAGACTGGTGCTCTTCCAGGCTCCAATTGATATATAGCAGGCGTCAAAGTTATTTCTTATGTATGAAAGATCCAGTTGCTCTCCAACTTTTACGTTATTTACAAATCTAACGTCTAATTTCCTAATAAGCTCAACCTCTTGGTCAATTACTCTTCCAGGAAGTCTATATTCAGGAATACCATATCTCAGCATTCCTCCCATTTCAGGCATCTGTTCGTATATTGTTACTTCATGGCCAGCTACCCTTAGAAAATGTGCTGCTGAAAGACCTCCAGGTCCTCCTCCAATTACCGCAATTTTTTTACCAGTTGGTTCGCCTATTTCTGGCATATACACATCGTCGCTAGCTAAATCTATATCCGCCAGGAACGATTTCAAATACCCTATTGATATTGGTTCTTCAACCAACTCTCGTCTACAAGCATCTTCACATGGATGAGGACAAACCCTGCCAATACACGCTGGCAACGGCAGTACTTCTTTTATAAGTTTTAAGCCTTCTCTGTATTCCATGTTTGCTGCCAATCCTACATAACCTTGGCAATCTGTATAACCTGGACATGCAAGAACACATGGAGGACGACAGTCGCCGACGTGATCAGATAATAGTAGCTCTAAAGCTGTTTTTCTAGAACTTCTGACTCTGTCAGTATTGGTATTAATAATCATTCCATCAGAAGCAATTGTAGCGCAGGATCTCAACAACTTAGGTATCCCTTCTACTTCGACTACACAAAGTCCACAAGACCCATAAATCTCTACCCGTTCATCAAAACACATGGTAGGGATCTCTATATTGTTTGCCCTTGCTATGTCAAGTATCGTCTGGCCTTCATTGCCTTTGACTTCTTTACCGTTTATGTTTAAGTGTACAACAGACATATTTCACCCCACCTTTAAACTATTTCTATTGAATCAAATTTACATACTTCGAAGCACTTACCACATTTTATACATGCATCCTGATCTATTTCATGAATTCGTTTAGGTTCTCCAGAAATAGCTCCCACTGGACAGCTTCTCTTACACATCCCACAGCCGATACAGTTATCTAGTATATTATATGTTATGAGCGCCTTACAGGATTTTGCAGGGCATTTTTTATCGTAAATGTGAGCCTCATACTCGTCTCTGAAATATCTTATAGTGCTAAGAACTGGGTTTGGCGCTGTTTGACCAAGCCCGCATAGAGAGCCATCCTTTACCTCTTTGGCTAAGTCTTCCAATAGCTCTATGTCTCCTGGCCTTCCATTACCTTCAACAATTCTTTCGAGGATTTCAAGCATTCTCTTAGTACCTAGTCTGCAATGAATACATTTACCACATGATTCTTCCCTTGTAAAATTGAGAAAGAACCTAGCCATAGAAACCATACATGTAGAATCGTCCATAACGACCATGCCGCCTGAACCCATAATCGCTCCAACTTTTCCAAGAGACTCGTAATCTACAGTCGTCTCTTCAAGGCTTGCAGGGATACATCCACCAGATGGTCCCCCCATCTGAACTGCTTTAAACTTCTTATCGTCTAAAATCCCTCCACCTATATCATAGATTATCTCTCTTATTGGCATCCCCATAGGTACCTCTACAAGTCCGCCTTTTTTAATCTTTCCAGTTAGAGCAAATACTTTTGTTCCTTTAGAGCGATCTGTCCCATAAGATGCAAAGGCAGCTCCGCCTTGCCTCATTATCCACGGCACATTCGCAAAAGTCTCTACGTTATTTATATTTGTTGGCATATTCCAAAAGCCTTTTTGTGCTGGAAAAGGTGGTTTCAATCTAGGCATACCTCTTTTCCCCTCGAGCGATTCTATTAATGCTGTCTCTTCACCGCATACGAATGCGCCTGCTCCGGCTTTTATCCTAATATCAAAGTTAAATCCTGAATTTAGTATGTTCTTTCCGAGATATCCTCCATCTCTAGCCTGATTTATCGCTAATTCGAGCCTTTTAATTGCAAGAGGATATTCAGCTCTTACATATATTACTCCTTCTTCGGCGCCCATTGCATATGCCCCAATAGCCATACCTTCCAAAAGTCTGTGCGGATCTCCTTCCAGGATAGATCTGTCCATAAAAGCACCAGGGTCTCCCTCGTCTGCATTACATACCATAAATTTTGGAGTAACCTTTTCTCTATAAGCTGCGTTCCATTTAAACCAAGTTGGAAAACCAGCTCCACCTCTTCCTCTTAAACCAGAATCTCTTATTTCATTTATAACGCCTTCTTGAGTAAGCTCGTTAAGGCATCTATTCAGGGCTTCGTAGCCCCCTTTTTCTATGTACTCTTCTATTCTCTCAGGGTTAATGACACCACAGTTTTCAGTTGCTATTCTAACCTGTTTATCTAGAGAATCTTTGTCAACTGTAGAAATCATAAATGTCGAATCGCCTTGTTTTGCTAAAGCTTTTTCAACTATTTCAATTACCTGATCTCCAGTGACCCTTACATACCTTTCAAGGTTATTGTCTTCGTCGTATATATCTACTATCGGCTCAAGGTGACACATCCCGACACAACCTGTAATTTCAAGATTAATATCAAGATTTTTTCCTTCAACTTCTTTTTCGAGTATGTCGTAAACTTTTCTTGCACCAGCTGCAATTCCACAGCTACCCAATCCTACAACTACTTTCATTTTACTTCCCCCTTTACTGCAAGAGCTTCTTTTTTAATGTCCCTAAGAATCTCCTTAGTCTTTTGAGGTGTCAGCCTTCCATATGTCTCCCCATTTATCATCATTACGGGGGACAGACTGCAACAGCCAAGGCAGGCGACGTTGTTTAAAGTAAATACATTGTCGTCAGTTGTCTCTCCATTTTCTATGCCTAGTTCCTCATTAATTGCCTCCTCAATGCCATCTGCTCCGTTTACATGGCATGCTGTTCCTTTGCACAGCATAATCAGGTTTTCGCCTACGGGTTCCAGTCTGAACTGGGTGTAGAAAGTTGCTACTCCGTAGACCTGGGAACTATTGACACCTATTTCCCCAGATATGTAGTCTAACACTGACATTGGGAGGTAACCATAGGTTTCCTGTGCATATTGAAGAATTGTGATAAGACTTCCCTTTACCTCTTTATATTTGGCAATTACAGAGTCCATCTTTGTCAAATCAACAGACTCATCCATAAAGAGGGTTTTGGTTTCCTTTGCTCCACAGCAACCCACACTACCAACTCCTTTACTTTTAAATATAGTTCAACAAATTGATTATATAATAAAATTTCTGAATAAACAATCAAAAGGGTCGTTATATAGGTAACACTCAATTCCATATATCTCAGCTTCATAAAACCACACATTTACCTCAATTCCTAGTAATTTACTTGTTAATTAAATGTGAATATTGCAAGATTTAGCACATATAAAAATCATCCGGCAAGCCGGATGACTTTTATATTCCTGAAATTGAAATGCTTTTTACTAATACACTAGGTGAACCGAAATGACCATCACCGGGTATGCCAAATCTTAGGTCTGAGCCTACACTGACAATGTTTTGCAACAGGTCAAAAAAATTGCCTGAAATCGTTATTTCATTGACAGGAGCATCTCTTTTCCCATTTTTTATTTTATAACCATGGGCTTGAATTGAGAAATCTCCAGAAACTGTATCAAGTCCTGAGTGAAGACCTGCCACTCCAGTAATTAAAAGTCCACCTTCAGCTGAAGTCATCATCTTATCAAAAACTGTATTGCCTTGTGCAAGATAGAAATTAACAGGCTTAATTCCCACGGCTGCTTTATAAGATGATCTAAATCCGTTACCAGTCGATGCTATCCCATCTACTGCTGCTGTTTTTGAATTGTGTAGAAAAGTGGTCAGAACTCCATTCTTTATTACTTCTTTCTTCATTGTAGCAACACCTTCATCATCAAAAGGAGTTCTGGTATAAGTATGGATAGATGATGGATCATCAACCAAAGTTATTTCACTTGAGGCTACTTTCTCTCCAAGTTTTCCTTTCAAACCAGAGAGGCCCTTTTGTACATCATCTGCAGAAAATACTGGTATAAAGGACTCTAGCAATTCTGTAAAGACATTATTTCTCATAACTACTTTATAATTCCCACTTTTAACTGGTCTTGCTCCAAACATTGAAATAGCTTCATCGACAGCTTCCTTAGAAAGATTTTCAATGTCAATTTGACTTGGATCTGCAAAGAGCGTATAGCTACTTCCAGTCTTAACGTCACCGTTTTCAGAAGCTACTACGGAGATATAAGCAAACCCACCTACACCTCTATAATTTATATCTATTCCATTTGAATTTTTTATGCTTCGTTCATTCCTAAATTCAACATAAGAGCACAGTTGAATTGCTGTCATCCTCTCATCAAGGCTAAGTGTCTTTCCCTCAAGATCGATCATAAGGGCAATCTTCTCTTTATCTGTTAAAGAGTCAAATTTATCAAATTTAGGTTCAATATAGTTGTATTCTTCGTTTACTTGTGGAAGCAAAAATTTTATTTCTGATTCAACAGATTTTGAATTATCTAAAGCACCTTCTATTATTAAATCAAGTGATTTGTCGTCAAGTGCTTCTGCATAAGCGTATCCCTGTCTACCATCAATTATAGTTCTAAGAGATACTCCAGTAGATTCAGAAAAACTAAATTTGTCAATCTCCCCTTGAAATACATCAATTTTTTTAGTTTCACTTCTTAGCTTATATAATTCGACCTCGGCATTTATGCTTTTAGTCTTCTCAAATACTCTGGTGGCAAAATCGTCAAACTTCATCAATTGTCTTCACTCCTTCCACCTACGGTCAATTGCTTTACTCTTATCATTGGCTGTCCAACATTTGCTGGTACCATACCACTTTCCGCACCGCAATTTCCCTGTCCCAATGTCAGATTATTTCCTACAGCATCTATCAGTTCTAGGACTTTCGCTCCATTACCTACCAAAGTTGCTCCTCTCAAAGGCTTAGTAATCTTGCCATCTTCTATAAGATAACCTTCCATCACAGCGAAGTTAAAATCTCCTGTAGCAGGATTCACACTTCCTCCGCCCATAGTCTTTGCATATAGTCCATATTCTGTAGATGAGATTATATCTTCAGGATTAGAACTACCCTGTGCAATGTAAGTATTATTCATTCTTGACGTTGGAGCGAATCTATAAGATTGTCGCCTTGCGGACCCAGTTGATGCAATCCCCATCCTCTTCCCATTTAGTCTGTCAACTAAATAGGACTTTAATACCCCGTCTTCAATAAGAATGTTTTTTGCTGTAAGTGTTCCTTCGTCATCAATATTTGTCGTTCCCCATGCATTTGGAATCGTTCCATCATCAATGGCAGTAACAATTGGTGAAGCAACCATTGTACCAAGTTTATTAGAAAATGCCGATACACCCTTTGATACAAAAGATGCTTCTAGTGCGTGCCCACAAGCTTCGTGAAATAGTACACCTCCAAAACCATTGTCAATGACAACAGGCATTGTACCTCCACGAGAATACTCACCTTGAATCATTGCAACTGCAATCCTTGAAGCTTCTCTTGCAGTTTCTTCAGGTGGATTTAGCTCGTGAAACTCAAAACCCATTGAAGCTCCAGGTCCACTAAAACCTTGCTGCATTTCTTCTCCAAGTGTAGCTACGGAAGAAAAACTTAACCGTGTTCTAACTCTTTTGTCCTGAGCCCATAGCCCTTCCGAATTTGCTATCAGAATATCTTGCTCCTCTTCCATATAGTTTGCAGTAACCTGAGTTATGAGATCACTATATTCTTTCGCAGTCTTGTAACCTCTTGCAAGTAGATTTAGTTTCTCAGTCCTGGGCACTTTGAAAAGAGACTTTTCGATTCTACTGAGATTTCTTATCTCATTTCTAAGGAAAACAATTTCTCTGGACTCTCCCCTTGATAAAGAGGATACAGCTTCTCTTGAAAGTCTCATAAGGCTATCACTCGAAACATCGTTGGTATATGCATAAATACTCTTTAACCCCTTTAGTACTCTTATGCCTACTCCAAAGTCTCTTCCAGTAAGAATTTCATCTACTTTTCCCCCAACTGTTCTAATGACACCTGAAAGTTTGTCTTCTGCAAAAAACTCGACAAAATCGGCTCCTTCGAAAATAGCCATTTCCATTGCTTGCTTAACTGCTTTTTCATCTAACATTACTCTGTCCCCCTCAACTGATTTTGTAATTCAATTATCGAAAGCTTAGATACATTATTTTCAGATATCTCAAGTACTTTTAATACTTGCTCAAGATCTTCTTCTCTTTCAACTTCGACTTCCATATAAGGGAAAGGATAAGTTTTTTCATCCCATATATCTATATCAAGTCTCGCTCCCATAAATGAATAAGAAGTTCTATGTTTAGTCCCGACATTTATATTGTCAAATCCCAAATCCTTAAGTATCTGTATCATCACATCAGAACTGTCGATTTCCACATTCAATTCAATATTTTCTCTCAAATGCTTATTTGGCAGATTTTTCTTCAGTGTCATAACACAAGTCTCTTTCCCAGTTAGATGTTCTCTAGTCTCTCTAATTCTTAGATAAGCATCTAAAAATGATTTTATTGGTCTTGCAGATGAATCTACAAGGGTATTTGTCTGGGTTTCTTTTGCTATGAGAACTCCTCCCAGGGAGACGATTTTCTCTTTAATTTCATCTGGTATAATATTTAAAATTTTTACTTCTAGTTCTTTGTTCATACCAACTCACCAGCCATGTCTTCTATATTTACTTGAGAAAAAGCTTCTCTATCACAAATTAAAGTCGCATCTGAATGCAGAAGAAGTAGTGAAGCAGGAAGAAAAGTAGTTATTTTTTTTGAATTTAAAAGTTGTGCTATGGCATCAGCTTTTCCTAATCCATTGGCAAGAAGCAAGATTCGCTTAGCTTTCATAATGCTTCCCATCCCCATAGTAACTGCACTTGTTGGTACAAGATCTTTTGACTCAAAAAATCTCGAATTATCCTCAATAGTCTGCTCTGTTAAAATAACTGGACCTGTTGTATATCTAAGTTCTTCGGCTGGCTCATTAAAAGCTATGTGTCCGTTTGCTCCAATCCCCAGAATCTGCAGATCTATACCTCCAGATTCCTTTATTAGCTTATCGTAACTGTCTCCATAATTTTCTGGGTCATCAGTAAGCCCATCGGGTACATGAGCATTTTCATTTGGTAAGTTAATGTGTTCAAACAGTTTGTCTTTCATAAAATAATTATAGCTGTTAACATCTTCTGCACTTAACCCTAAGTATTCATCCAAGTTGAAAGATTTTGCATTTGAAAAGTCAAGAATGCCTTCTGAATGCCTTCTTATAAGTTCATTATATGTTCCAATGGGAGTTGACCCAGTAGCAAGTCCCAATACTATATTGTCGTTTGCCAGTAATTCCTCTTCGATTATATCTGCAGTCTTTTTACTCATTTCCTCATAGCTTTCTGTCACAATAATTTTCATTCTTTTACCTCCAAAATTGGTTTTAGTTTAAATTCTAAATAATCGCTAGAAACGAGATGATATTCGATCCCATCGTGCAAACCTTCGACAGAATATTTATGACCTTCTGAATGTAAATGTCCATAGACACAGATGTCAGTTTTATATAATTTCATAATATCCACAAATTCATTCGGCCTGAGCTTGTTGTCAAACGGCGGGTAATGTAACATTACGATCCGTTTTTCACAGACAGATTCTAATGAAGAAAGAGAAGCTTCCAGCCTCATTAACTCTCTTGTAAATATTTTTTCATCATTCTCAGAAAAACCTTCTGAGTCTCTCGACATCCACCCTCTCGTTCCAGCTATTCCAATTTTCCCATAATAAAAAGAGTTGTTTCTAAGGTAATTTAGAGTAGCTAAGTTAAGCTCATTTAATTTTTTCATGCTTTCCCACCAGTAATCATGATTACCCTTTGAAATGATTTTCTTTCCTGGTAAAGAGTCGATGAGTACTAGATCAGGAATGGCATCTCTTAATTTCAATCCCCATGAGATGTCCCCTGGAATTAATACTAAATCTGTTTCTTTCACTTTCTTTTTCCAATCCTCAACAATCTTGTTTTCGTGATTTATCCATTCTTCTCCAAAAATATCCATGGGCTTATTCCCTGAATGATCAAAATGAAGATCACCAATAGCGTAAATCATACACTCACCTCTCAATAAGCTATAACTCTATATAATTATACCTAATGTTTTGTTTATCTAGTATTTCTTTTTCTCTTTTCTGGCAGGTAAACAAGACTATTTGCCTTCTTACAGATTCTTCGCCAATAAATTTAATTGCATTTCCAAGCCTTTCTTCATCGTACTGGGCAAAGCTTTCATCTAGAAAAATAGGCGCATCATCTGGAATTAGTTTAGAAAAAATACCCATTCTCAAAGCCATATATAGCTGATCAGTGGTACCACTGCTAAGATCATCAATCTGCAAAATTCTACCTGATTCTATATCTTCAATTTTGATGTTTAGTTCTGAATCTATCCTTACAGTAGAATGTAGTCCTCCAGTCAACCTTCCCATCACATGGCTAATTTTTTTATTGATTTCAGGAGCATATTCTCTGTGTACCTGGGTTGAAAGTTCTTTAATTCTGTCTCTTGCTATGGTGATAGCTTCCTTTTCAAAATTTAAATTATCTAATTGATTATATAATCTTTCTCTTTCCTCTTCATATTCTTGTAATAAGTGCAACTGCTCTCCATAAACTGAAATTTTTCCATCAAGCTCTCTTAATTTAAAAGAGGTATACTCACGCTCTTCTATTAGAGTTTTGTTTAACATTAATAGTTCTGCCTTGCTTAATGATCCGGACTCTAATTGTGCTTCTTCAATGAAGGCACTAGAATCTTCCAAAACAATCTTTTCTTCTTCACATTCTTCCTTAATTTTATTATATTCTCTTTCCAGCAGACTAATTTCTTTTTCCAATGATTGTAATTCAATTGTAGCTTTGAAGGATTCTTCAAGTTCTTGTAATGTATTGATTTTAAATTCATTCAGCACTGATGTCATCTCAGTGTTGATTTCTTCTAACTGTTTGTTCTCAGATTCTCTTTTCTCTATTAAGTTAGTCAAGACATTGGTTATTTCAATATTTTTAGCTTCTCTCGTCTTAATAATATCATCTATTTTCTTAAAATCCTGATTGTAAGCTTCAACAGCCTTATTAATTAGTAGCCTTGTATAAATCATAAATGCGACTAAAAGCAATAACCCCTGAGCTGCAGCTACCATTATATATTTACCTGTAGCAAAACCGTATAAAGTAACAGCTAAATAGGTTATTACTGCAAGAACAGTAGCAAATAGTACCCATCTGCTTTTGGTTACATTGCTCTGAATGCCCTGATTTATTCTGTCTTTTTCTTTTTCAAAACCCGTCAGTTCTCCTTCCTGAAAATTATTATTTTTCAGGTTCTCTTCTGTCGAAGAAATATTAACTGTCAAATCTGTTATCTGCTTTTCAAGCAGAGCAGCTTGAAAATTAAGATCTCTGCAATTAATTAAAGTCTCCTCATCTACTTTGCAAAATTCTCCAAATGTTTTTCCTTTCGATTGTAAAACAAGTATCTCACTTTCCAGTACTTTCATTCTTTCTAACTTTTCTTTTCTTTCAAGAATTCTTATAATATCAAGTTCATGTTTGTTTTTCCTGAATGCATTCTCTAATTTTGCGATTTCTTCACTTAGTACAGAGTAAGAATTTGAAGCTTCTTGGTAAATTTCTTTTGTCTTTTTTATCTCTGATATCCTTTTCTCTAAATCTTCTGTTTTCCTATAAATCAAACCATATTTCGAATTCAAAGCTCTTTCTGTACCAATTTCCTTTAGCTTTCCATTAAGTTTTTCTAATGCTTTTACAACTGAAATAGACTGTTCTCCTGAAGAAGCTGCATTTGTCAGTCTGTTCTTTAGTTCCTGAGCCAAGCTCTCATCAGTCGCGATATCTCCCTGTTTTACATAAACAGTACTTCCAAACACCCCACTGTCAACTTCAAAGAATTCAAAACCAGGTTGTAAAACTCTATTAGAGTTTCCTAATCTAATTTTGTTAGTTATGTCTTCACCAGTAATCTCATCAAATACTTTTAAGCTCTCTACTCCTTTTGTAAAATTTCTATAAACTTTGTAGCTAGTATCCCCTCTTGATAATGTCATCTGCCCCTCATATAAAGAACTTCTCCAAGGAGTGTACTTCAAGTGATCCTCTGTATATTTGGTCGTTCGAAGGTTAGGTTTTATAAAGCCATATAGCATCCCTTCTATAAATCCATTAATCGTAGATTTCCCACTTTCATTGTATCCGTAAATGAGATTAAGCCCTCCTTGAAGGCGTATTATCTTGTTTGAAAACTTCCCAAAACTCATCAGGTTGAGCTCAGTTATTTTCATAGGTCTTCCCCACCTTCCAAAAGCGCAAGGATACCTAAATATAATGCGCGCTGATTCAATTTGTCATCGATTTTATCATCAAATGACTTAATAAAACTACCGATAATATTGTCGTTATGAACTACAGCAAGCTGCTCAATATCTATATCAGGAATAGTTTCATCCAAAACTTCAATATGATAGCACACTTCTTCAAGCTCACTCTTAAGGGTTTCAAGTTCCAGATACAAAGACCTGGTTCCTTTAAGGATAATCCGGTGATAATACTGTCTCGATGATCTATCTATGGCTTCTAATGCTTGTAAAAACACTTCACTTTGACTTGAATTCCCATCCACTAAAATTTCACTTGTCATAAATATTCTTCTGCTAAAAGGTATGAACTCAAATTCAGGTGTATCATCAAGAATTCCCAAAATAAAGCCTCTTTCCCCAGTCTCTCCAAAATCAAGGCCTTCCAAAGATCCACAATATGCAATATTTTTCTCCAAAAACATAGGTTTATGAATATGTCCCAATGCAACATAATCCATACTTAAATTTCTTAACTCATGGATAGCAAGAGACATGTACTTACTATTGCCCATTACATCGCCATGAAGCATTAAAATGTTAAAGTAATCTCTTTCTCTTTCAAGTGCTGAAGCCATATCTAAAGCATTTGAAGCTTTAGTCCAGCTTGCACCGTGTACTACAACTCCAAGGTCATCAAGTAATTTCTTCTGTATTTTACCTTCTTCAAACAGGGTAACATTATCACTCCAATTCCAGTTGAAAAAGATAGAATCAGGAGACATTCTGTCGTGATTCCCTGCAATTATCACAAATTGCACGTCTTTTGCTGTAGAAATTATTTCGTTAAGCCTTCTCATATCGCGGTGGGTAAAATAACTCTCTTCGTATAAATCACCACTTATTAATATTAAGCTTATATTTTCTTCAACGGCAAAATCAACCATTCGTTTAAACGTTCCCCAGATTTCTTCTCTTCGAATTTTTCCCTTCTCTGAACCTATTGAAGAAGAACTAAATTTTGCACCTAAATGAATGTCTCCAGTATGTATAAACTTTAATTTTTCTTTTCTTTCACTAAACATCATGAAGCACCCTTATCTCCAATTTATTCATAAGGCTCTTTATATCTGACATATCCACCTCTCCTGATCTCCTTATGCAATGTATTACACTCGAAGCGATTCCAAGCCTTAACATAGTCTCGTCATCGTAGCCTCGAAGTATTCCGGTACTGAATCCTGCAAGCATGTACCCATAGTTAATATTACAATAGCCTGAATTAAGATGAGGCAGCTCTATTCTATAACCTTTTTCGTCAGTTATTACAATAGCTCCTTTTGATCCCATTTCAACTACAATATATTTTATACCTTTATCTCTCAAGTATCTGGTCGCACGAAAGATTTCGGAATCGTATTCGAGTTTTAAATGAGTCATGTTTTCCAGGGTATTAACATCCAATGTAAGCAGATAAGGTTTTTCATTGGCAATGTGATGGGCATTATGCCCCTTCATCCCTGCCAAAACCTTCTGTCCGTTCTCTTTTGCTATTGAAATAATCTCTTCATAAACTTCTCCAGGGAAGTTTTTCGGTGCCGTTCCACTTATGCATACCATTTCACTACTTTGAAGATTTTCTTTAAATGCATTTATAAATTCAGAAATTTCCTCCTTTGAAACACGCGGGCTTATTTCTGAAATTAATTCTTGGTCATCGCTGTAGTTTATAAATAGTTGTTCCCCAGTAGGTTCTTTTATATTAACAAACTCATTTATTATTCCTGAATCATTTAAAAAGTCTCTTATTGCCATGCCATTATAACTACCAGCAAAACCCATGCCAATAGACTCTTCGTTCATTACTCCGAGCATGAGGCTAAGCTCAATTCCTTCTCCACCAGGAAAAACATCTAATCTTTCTGGTTGAACAGTTCCTACATGTCCTCTTCTGTAAGGAATTTTTATCCTCTTTCTTATAACCGGGTTAAAGTCAACAGACAGTATCATAACTTACACCTCCTAATATTAAATTATACCCTTTTGAGTGACACCATTGCAATTACCATCGTTAATATACATTGAAAACTACTTGTTATAATTATATAATAAGATTAAATTGGAGGGATTGAGATGAAAGATATTAATTTGCTATCAGGGCACCTGCCTGGCTTTATATTGGAATACAGAGATAAGAAGGGAATAATTAGTAAAATTAGCTCTATTCTTGCAGAAAACGATATCAATATTGCAAATATAAGAGTTGACAGAGTCGGAGAAATTGCAACGATGATCTGTGAGCTGGATTCATCTCTAGATAAAGCTACTATTGTGCAGCTCTCTGATTTCGAAGAACTTATCAGCGCCAGGTTCTATGATCCTGACGAAGAAAGAGAAAGATAGTTCTGAATAATGGAGGATTTTATGAAAACGGTTGACAAACTAAAAAAATACGTCAGCGATCACAATATTTATGAAACAATGACGTCCTTAGCCAAAAAGGAAAGTTCGACTGTGTTTACATTTGTTGAATCAATGATTCCTTTTCTTGATACTTACAGGGTTTTAGATTCATCTGAGTGGATCAGAACCCTTTTTGATTATGCTTGCTTTAAATCATTTCCTCACAAGAAAACAGCCTTAATTGATGATTCACTTATCGATTTATATGAAGCAACCCTAAATGTTCTTCAGGAAATCAATGGAGCTGAATATCTTGAGTATGACTTTGTTAATTCACTCGATGAATTTGATGTGTTTGTGGATGCTTATAAGAATCGTTATGTATACGAATTGATGCAGCTTGATTTGGCAGCAACTGGACATAATACTATTGAGCACGTTATTGGCGTTAAGGATGTTGCGATGCATATTTCATTGCAGCTTCAACAACTAGGGCTTCCACTTGATCTAGGTATAATATTGGGTTCCAGTCTAGGGCATGACGTAGGTAAATACGGCGTAACAGATAATGAACAATCACGAGTACCTTATTTGCACTATTATTACACAGAGCAATGGTTTAAAGAACTTGGTCTTGAAAAAATTGGTCACATAGCTACAAATCATTCGACCTGGGACCTTGAGCTTGAAACTCTTCCTCTAGAATCACTTGTTCTGATTTACTCTGACTTTAGAGTTAAAAACCGTCTGGTTGCAGGCGAATACAAAATGCACATATTCACACTTGCAGAGTCCTTTCAGGTTATCCTAGATAAACTTGACAATGTTGATGAAGCAAAAGAAAAAAGATATATAAGAGTATATAATAAGCTCAGAGATTTTGAAGACTATATTGTTTCTTTAGGTGTTGACACCACGCTTATGGGGAGTTTGACTCCTTCTGAAAAAATCTATTGGAGCCTCTTAAGAGGTGAAGAAATTGTCAGTTCATTTAAACACAAGTCCATAGAAAACAACCTGTTTCTCATGGCAAACCTAGTGAATCACGATAAATTTCTCACTATTCTTGAGGATGCAAGAAGCCAGGCTAACTGGCGAAGGTTAAGACTATATCTTGAGATACTTAAGGAGTATTCAACTTATCTTACTCAAAGGCAAAAAGTTATCGTTCTGCATTTCTTAATTGACCTCATGCTACACAAAGAAGAAGACGTAAGAAAAGAGGCATCAGAGTTAATTGGGGGAATTTTATCAAATTACGACGAAGAATACAGAAAAGAACTTCCTGCAATGATAAGTCGTAAAGATAGCGTTGAATCAAGTGAAGATGTATTCCACAGAATATTAAATGACCTTTTATATCCGAGCTATAAGCTGGCTGAATCACAAAATGAATGGCTTTACAATCTTAAAATTATTGTAAAATCATTGTTTGAGACATGTCAGATTTCAAAAATACCTATATACTTTGACAAACTAAATGAGTTTTACAGAAATTCTGAGTCACTTACACCAGTTGCACAGTTCTATTTGGTTCAAACCATTAACTATATTCCATATTCTGAACTGAATAGCAACAGAAAAGACCAGCTAAATGAATACATCCTTAAGAGAATATCATCCGAAAATGTAAATATTAGGCTAAGTGCTCTTGATAGGACTTTTGAGATAATATCAAAATACGATGATGAAAAACTGAATTCTCCACTTAAAAAGTATCTCTCCCAGAGAACAGAAAAATCGGATATACCTGCAGAAAACTATTCTAAATATATTATGGCTACGAAGTTGAAAGTAGATGAAGAGATTTGTGCCGTCCTAAGAACTAATTACTACTCTGACCAATCTAATGTATCGGAGCTATTTCTCGAGAACCTTAAGACTGCTACAAGCTGGACTAATAAAAAGATTAATATTGATATCCTGTACGATCAAGTGAGAAAAAATCCACAGTCTACAGGTATCCACACTGCTATACACCTTTGCAATCTCCTTAAAGTAAGTGCTGTTGAAAGGGTGCGAAATTACAGTGGATATACATTGCTGAACATAATCCCTCTGCTGACATTAGAGCAGAGAAACGATGTTGCCATAGAGCTTTTAAGAGCTCTTGAAATGGACAGCTATCAGTTTACAAAGTTTATTCCTGAGTACCTAGGTCACTTAATACTCCACCTTCCACCCAAGGAACTTGATGAACTGATTGATGACTTAGAAGAAAAAATACAAATATCAAGGCCTCAGACAGTAATTCTGCTCTTAAATACTATCGGTACTGCAATTTTAGGATACCCTGTTTATAAGACCCTTTTTAGCGAGAATTACAGCAAAAATATCAAAAGGCTCTACAGGCTTCTTGGGTTACTGCTAGTTCCTCTTTCATCCTACAAATTGGAAATTAAGACAGAGGCACTGAGGGTAATTGCAACCACTGTATTTAACTCAGAGCAGTTGTCTCTAGAGGACAAATATACGATTTTTAAGAGGGTCGGGAAAAAACTTCTAACCCTTATGGATGATGCTCGGGAAAATGCTTTTATTTTCTATAATACAGCTGCTTCTCTAAACCATATATACAGATTCATCTCTGAATTTGAATTCCAGTTAGGTAAAATGGATATCGAGACAGAGGAAGATGTTGTATTCTTCCCTGGCTCATTTGATCCATTTAGCCTGAGCCACAGAGAAATTGCCAAAGAAATGACAAAGCATGGATTTGAGGTATACCTGGCTGTAGATGAATTTTCATGGTCAAAGAGAACTGAAGCTCATCAATTTAGAAGAGATATAATTAATATGAGCATAGCAAAAGAAGATAAAATTTTCCTGTTTCCTAAGGAAATCCCAATAAATATCAGCAATAATTCTGATATGAGAAACTTAAAGACATTGTTCGGAAAACGTCAGGTTTACTTGGCTGTTGGCTCTGATGTCTTAAATAATGCCTCTGCCTATAGAGGCGATAATGAAATACTCAATTTTTCACATGTCATATTTGATAGAAAGTCCGAAACGGCGAACTACAGGGATGAAAGCAGGCTAGAATCGACGATTGCACGAATCAAAGGAAATGTTGTAAAACTTACACTGCCTACCCAATACGAAGATATAAGTTCAACAAAGATAAGAGAAAATATTGACAAAAACAGAGATATCTCCAAACTAATTGATCCGATGGCAGCTGATTACATTTTCAACTATGGACTATATTTGAGAGAACCACTCTACAAAACTCTACTAGAAACAAAGACTATTGATATAGATGTTCACAGAAACCTATCTCATGAGCTCTTCGAATACCTAATGAAACATTTTGGTGAATCTGTCAATGCAGAAGGGTTATTGGATATTAAAGAGAAACTCAGCTACAGAATTATACTGCTTATGGATACTGAGACAAATTCTCCTCTCGGATTTTCAGCTTTCTACTGGGTAAGACACAGCATGTTATATGAAGAGTTCAAAGACCAGGAGATAACAGAGTATATCAGAAATAACGCAAAAGGGCGTACTGCCTTTATAACAGGCATGTACGCAAAAGATGACGATGACAATCTAATGGATATGATTCTTAATGAAACTCTGTCTATAGCGTTGAACAGAGATTATAATTATGCTTTGTATTGCAATACTATGGTAAGCGGAGATAACAAAAAAGCAGAAGATTATATGGATATACAAGGTTTTGTCAAAACTCCTTACGTTCATAAGGATGCACCATTATTCATGGTAGATATGAACAATCCTATTACTCTGAATCTTGATTTGGAAAACACCCTCAAATCACCATATGATAGAGATCCCAGGATACAGAAAGTTATTCTTAATTCAAGGAAAGAATTAAAAAAATCTCTTGCTAATTTGTTCCCTGGAGAGCTTCTAATATCTTTTAACAGAGATATGGTATACTCAAAGCTGATACAAAAAATCTGCGACGAAAATAATGTACCGGTCAATGACTCCAGCAAGAGAAGACTTGGCAACAAAATGTGTGTGCCTTTTGGAATAATACTCAATAATTCAATTATTCCAAATACAGTTACTAAAACTCTTCACACAGAAAGGATATTTGCTCCTGATATTCAAAGTTTTACAGTAGGCAATTTCCCTAATTACTTAACACTAGAGCAGCAGGCTAAGACTATTAAGTCATTTAACAGGCCTGTCATTCTTCTTGATGATTTGCTCCATAAGGGCTATCGATTAAAAATAGTGGAGCCACTTCTTCGAAAAGAAAACATTGAAATTTCCAAGCTTTTTGTAGGAATTCTCTCAGGAAAAGGAAGAGAAATTGCTGAAATACGAAAATTAAACGTTGATTCAGCCTATTTTGTTCCTAATCTTAAGCTTTGGTTCAATGAAAGTGGTCAGTATCCGTTCTTAGGCGGTGATATGGTTGAGAGCAGCAATCTTGATAACAACCTTATACCAAGTGTTAATTTTATTCTGCCTTACGTCTCGCCTAGATTTATTAAAGCTGAGGATGTAGTTAGTATATACAACATGAGTGAAACTTCTTTAAACAATACTGTTGCCATTTTTAAGGAAATTGAAAGACTCTACCAGGAAATAAATGAAAGAAATCTGACTATATCTTCACTCAGTGAGGTAATACACATCCCCAGATATCCTGATTTGGAACGAGGGATAAGTGAAAAGAGATTTATGAAACCATCTTCATTTATAGAAATGGACTTAGATTATCTAAAACGATTAGAGCATACTCTGAAAGGTTACAAGAGGTGAATAAATGAATTATTACCGTAAAAATTCCTACTTCTTCTTATCAAAATTAAGATATGACGATATGGAACCTATTGATGAAAGTGAAATTAAGAATTACGATGGTATAATATACCTCCTTAAGCAATCTGATCCGATGACTTCACGTAGGGGATTTAAGCTTATGAGCGTAAATCAGATTGAAAGTAAAAATGAAGATATCTCAATTATAGAAAATCAGAAAGAAGTAGAAGGCTACCCTGAATGGATTTATGACAAAATTTCTAAAGGATTGGTTAAAGTAATCAATACAGACTATCCAGAGTGGGAAGCTGAGCTAACTACACTGCCAATACGCTGGAATGTAAACATTTTTGCACTTGGAGATGTTGGCAGTACTTTGGCTATCGGCCTCCGCCTACTAGGTAAAAACATTAATTTGATTGGCATTTATGACAGAAACCAAAATAGGCTGAAGAGATGGGAACATGAACTAGGCCAAATACGAAAACCCTTTGATGAAAGAGCTTTTGCGCCTATAAAAGTTATTGAAAAGGAGGAATTGTTCAACTGTGATATGTTCATATTTTGCGCGTCTTCAGGAATTCCACCAGTTGGTTCAGGAGTGTCTGACGTCAGGATGGCACAGTTTGAAAAGAACAGACAAATTATTTCAGAATACGCAAAAATAGCCCGGAATATGAATTTCAAAGGGTATTTTTCAGTAGTTAGCGATCCAATAGATCCACTCTGTAAATCAGTGTTTTTAGAAAGCAACAAAAATGAAGAAGGAAAATTTGACTTTCAGGGACTTGCTTCTAACAAAATAATTGGCTTTGGTCTGGGAGTTATGAATGCACGAGCAGCTTTCTATTCTGAACAATCTCCAGAGTTATCTCACTATATCGACGAAGGAACAGTATTTGGACCTCATGGCAACGGGCTAATTGTCGCAGACAGCATAAATAATTACAACCATGAAAAATCTTTGATACTAACAGAAAACACAGTGAATGCAAACTTGAAAATCCGTGAATTTGGCTTTAAACCATACATAGCACCAAGTTTATCATCTGGCAGTCTTTCAATCATCTCAGCTATCGAAGGCGATTATTTTTATGGTTCATCTCTTATGGGGGAAGCTTATATGGGTTCCAAGGTAAGACTTACTGACTCAGGGCTTGAAGTAACTCAATACAATCTGCATCCCCTGCTTAAACAAAGGCTTGAAAATACATATAATGATTTAAGGAGCATAATATGAGACAATTTACGGTAATACTTCCTTCAGAACCTAGCAAAATGTTAAGTGCTATGATAGAAAAGGCTTCTGGTGGCAATGAGTATCGAGTTATAACCTCCTCTGCGGATTTGCCTAATTTGAAAAATAATAACATTCTCTTTGCAATAGAATTAAACCAGATTGGCATAAATCCGGGGATTAATGAAATACTTCAGGCTCTTTGGGAAAAGGACAGTGATTCTTTAATTAATAGTCGGGGTGGTATTCTCATTCACAGCAATTGGAATTCGTTCACGAAAACAGCTGCTCAGGATATTATTTACCTTGCCAATAAAATGGGTTGCCTTTTCCCTGGAAGGCCTACAATAGAAGCTAATACAAACCTGGACAACTTTATACCGATGCAAAAAATTTACAATATGGAACTTGAAGATATATGCCTTATGAAAAGTGAAGAACTTGGGAGGCGATTGCTGTCAACGCAGGAGTACTATCGAAACAGGAGTATTGCTGTACTGCATTCTTCAAATAAAGGAACTTCGAATACACTTGCTCTATGGGATATGGTAAAGAGAAATCTTGATGATGTAGAAATAAATGAAATATATCTGGGGAACGGAAATATTACTGACTGCAGAGGTTGTAGCTATAAGACATGTAAGTTTTTTGGGAAACAGTCTAAGTGCTTTTATGGTGGTATAGTTGTAGAAGAAGTGTACCCAGCTATCAGCAACGCATCAACGCTATTACTGCTTTGCCCAAATTACAATGATATGCTTCCCGCTAATATTGTGGCCGCAATAAACAGACTTACTGCTTTGTTTAGAAAAACAAAGTTTTACGATAAAAGAATTATGTCAATCATCGTCTCAGGTTATTCTGGCGGTGATGCACTTGCTAAACAATTAATTAGCAGCTTAAATATGAACAAAACTTTTGAACTCCCTCCAGATTTTTCACTTCAGGTGACAGCAAATGATCAGGGGGCTGTATTAAAGCTAAATGACATAGATACGATTGCTTCTCAATTTGCTAAACACATAATGCATTCAATATAAAAAACCGCATAAGCGGTTTTTTATTTTATAGAAATATATTTCCATCTGTTAGTGTTAAACCTAAGAGTAATAAACGCCCATCTGACGAATTGATCTACGAACACAGCCATCCACGCTCCCAGAAGGCCATATCCAAGCTCAATTACGAATAGCCATGCCAACACTATCCTTACTCCAATAGTCCCCGCAAAAGTCGCTATAAGAGTCCACACGGTGTCTCCAGCCCCTCTTAGTCCTCCGGCTACAATCAACTGAGAGCCCTGGAAAGGCATTATGAATGCCATTAGTTTAAGAACCTTAGCTGCTTCATTAATAACTTCGGCACTGTCAGTGTACATCATCGCAACATAAGGTCCAAGGAAAAAGAACAGCAAACCCATAGCAGCTGAAATGACAGCCCCTATCCTCCTATTTTCTCTTATATACAATTCTGCAAGTTCAGGTTCCTGCGCTCCTAAGCTTCTACCCGTTAGAGTAGAGGCTGCCGTACCAAACGCTTGCCCCGGAGTGAATGATAAAGTCATTATTCCAATGCAAATTTGGTGAGTAGCATAGGCTATTGTCCCAAGAGAAGCTACCATTCTGGTAAATATCAAAATACCTCCTCTGAATGCAATTTGTTCAAGTGATGCTGGAACTCCAATTTTTACCAAGTTATATATAGTATCTCCATCAACAGAAAATCTATGTTTCAAATTCAACTTAATTACGCCTTTACTCTTTGACAGGTATCTTAACAACATCACGCTGGCAACAACTTGTGATAATGCTGTTGATATTCCTGCTCCTGTGACACCTAAGGCTGGAAATCCCAATAACCCAAATATTAATATCGCATTCCCAAAGACATTAAATAAATTGACTATGACATTTATTTTCATCGGCGCCCTGGTATCACCTGCACCCCTTAGAGAAGCAAACAGCGAAAAGTTAAAGCCTTGAAAAATAAAACCTAGTATTACAACCCTGAAGTATCCCATCCCAATTGATATTGTATCATTGCCTGCACCAAGAGACTGCATTACCCAAAGGCTCTTAAATAAGCCCAGATACAGAACCGGCAGTACGATAAAAACTTGAGTTAACAAAATAGTGTGTTTGACTACTGTCTCAATCCTATCGTCCTTTCCAGCACCAATATATCTTGCTACCATGGCTGTTGCTCCTACATTGAGAGCCTGCACCAGAGATAGGCCGACAAACACTAACTGATTAGTTATACCAACAGCTGCAATTGAAGCAGTAGTAAGGTCAGTAGAACCTGACCTTCCGAGCATTATCATATCTACCATACCAAACAAAGTTCCCAGCAATAATTCTACAAGAACTGGGCTGGCTATGTGATAAATATTTTTCCTGACACTTTTTTTATCTATTGCTGATTCCACCAGATCACCTTCTATTTAAGTAAGACACACAAAAACATCAATGACCATCCACAAACGGGACGGTCATTGATGTTTAAACTTCTACATTATTCGACTGACTCCATTCTGTGTCTAACGACTTTTTCAATAAGTTCTACTTTGTATTCCGAATCTTCCCATGTTTTACCCTTTGAATAAATATATAGTTTTATTTTTGGTTCTGTACCCGATGGCCTTATTGCATACCAAGATCCATCATCCATATAGTATTTGAGTACATTAGATTTCCCTGCATCTGTTTCATCGCTAAGATAATCTACAGTCTTAAAAAGCATCATTTCGCCTATCGATTCCACCGGCATATGTCTTATGTCATCCATCATCCTCTTTATTCTGTGCTGCCCCTCAGCTCCTTCTAAGACGATTGAAATCAATTTTTCATTATAGTAGCCAAATTCTTTGAAAACATTGTCAAGAACATCGACCAGTGTTAAACCTCTTTTTTTATAGTATCCAGCCATCTCAGCGATTATCATTGATGATACTACAGCATCCTTATCTCTTACGAGGTCGCCGTAAACGTAGCCTATACTTTCCTCGTAACCAAACACGAACTTAAAGGATTCAGTAATATCCCATTCGTTAGCCAACGCACAAATATGTTTAAACCCAGTTAGAGTTTCAAACGTCGTTACTCCATATTTTTTGGCAATTGCTTTTCCCAGATCTCCTGTTACGATACTCTTAACTACAGCTGCATTTGTAGGCAAGTCCCCTTTTTCAGCCCTTTGAGATAATATATAATAAATCATCAGAGCACCTGTCTGATTCCCGTTCAAATAGGTAAAGTCGCCTTTGTCATTTAAAACTCCTATTGCAACACGATCGCAGTCGGGGTCTGTAGCCAGCAGCAAATCAGCTTTTTTAGATAGCCCCAGTTCTCTTGCGTACTTAAATGCCTTTGTATCTTCTGGATTTGGATATCCAACAGTTGCAAAAGTCCAATCTGGTAATTCTTGTTCTGGGACTACTATAACATTTGAAAAACCACGGTCTTTTAATATTCTTCTGACTGGTATGTTCCCAGTACCATTTAATGGAGTATAGACAATTTTAATATCTTTGTCGATGTCTTCATTAATTGACATTTTTAATAGTTCTTCATTATATTCATCATCAATTTCAGTACTCAGCACTTGTATTAAGCCTTTATTCAAAGCTTCTTTCTCATCCATTAATTTAATATCTCTAAAATGAGGAATCGATGCTATTTCTTCAAGTATTTCATCTGCTAAATCATCTAGAATCTGACTACCCTCTTCCCAGTATACTTTATAACCGTTATATTCTTTTGGATTATGACTTGCAGTAACAACAATGCCCGATATGGCATTTAATTTTCTCACAGTGTAGGACAGTAAAGGAGTAGCTCGTATATCATCAAACAAATACACTTTTATTCCATTAGCGGCAAGTACTCTTGCAGCAATACTAGCGAATTCATCTGAAAATTGCCTAACGTCATACGCTATGGCAACTCCCCTTTTCATTGCTTCTTTGCCATGCTTAATTATTGTTTGTGCAAGTCCCTGGGTTGCCAGGCTAACAGTGTAAGTATTCATTCTATTTGTGCCCGCACCAATTTTCCCTCTTAAGCCAGCAGTCCCAAATTCCAGGTCTTGATAAAACCTATCTTTTATCTCTTCTTCATCTCTTATTTCCCTCAGCTCACTTTTGGTAGCTTCATCGAAGTATGGGTCATCAAGCCAAGACTGATACTTCTCTTTGTAATCCATATCGATCCCTCCATTGATAAAGTGCTATTTTCTTCAATTGCACATAAGTTTCTTAGTAATTAAATTAATCAATATGCTTTTTCCATAGTTCATTGTATCTTATGGCATTATTTCGTATAGCTTCAGCTTCTTCTTCAGTTACCTGTCTGACTACTTTGCCTGGAATTCCAAGGACCATTGAATTGTCAGGGATTATCTTGCCCTCGGTTACTACTGTCCCGGCACCGATAATGCACTTATCCCCAATGACCGCGCCATTCAGTATTGTGGAACCCATCCCTATTAAGGTATTATTACCTATCGTGCAACCATGAATTATTGCATTATGCCCAACAACAGTATAATCGCCAATTTTCGTAGGAATATAAGTTTCAGTGTGGACAGTGGCATTATCCTGTATATTTGAAAATTTTCCAATTTTAATATCTTCAATATCTCCTCTTAGTACAGCTCCATACCAAATACTGGTGCCTTCTCCAATAGTAACATCACCCATTACATCCGCACTTTCTGCTACAAACGCATCTTTGTGTATGACAGGTTCAATACCTTTCAATTTTTTAATCATTTCAACACTCCTTTAAATATTAATGTCTTCTCCAAAGAATGACCCCCAGTATTTAAACCAGGGGATTTCCTATTCAAACCTTTTTGCCTTTGCCAGTAATTCGATATCGATATCCCAGTCTTTATACCCATCTACCAAAATATTGTAATAACTTTCTGGTGGTGACTGTTCTTTTTTGTCCACCATGGAATATGCAAAGGCATCATAAAGATTTCCTTTTTCATCTTCCAGCTCAACTAGGATTCGCTCATATAAATCGGGGTGTCCTTCCAAAGCATCTAGCTTCTCAAGATCTTGTTTTGATATTAAGTACAAAGCTCCTACAACGCTGTCTCCCTCACTGGGAATTATATCAGCCAGTTCATTGAAAGATAGCTTATACCCATCTAAAATTACTTTCTTGAGAGGTATCGCATTTGGACATCTGCCAGCCATGTAAACTTTGCTAAGGTTACTTGCGTATGCAAAGTACAGCATTTAAACACCTCCTTGCATTTCTTAGCTATTTATTACCCATCAATAGCTTTACCTATTCTAATTAATTCAAGATAGATGATTTACTCTATTTCTATATCATTTAACAAATTCTTCAGAGCCTTCAGTTCTTCGGAATTTAACGTTATTCCCTTGCCCATTTTGTTATGTTCAGGATCCCACTCTCTAATATCGTATTTAGCTGGATAATCATTCCATGATACCTTGTTGAATTCTTTTGTCCATCCTCTTGATGACTCACTTAAAACCCCAAATTTTTCTGTAATTTCAAATTTAAAATCAGCCATTACAATTCCTCCAAACTTATGTTAGTTTTATGTCTACCTTTAAAATTATAGACCCTTACGTAGAGAAAATCAAATATTTAGCAGCTTTCAAAGCATTGGATTTTTTGCTATAATTTTTATATCAAAATAAATGTAGGTGGTTTTATGAGTTCTCTGGTACTTAAAGCAATAGCACTTATATCAATGATAGTCGATCACTATGGAGCTGTGTTTCAACCATGGGAACTTTCATTTCGAATAGTTGGAAGATTGGCTTTTCCCATATACTGTTTTCTTTTAGTTGAAGGCTTTTTCCATACAAAAAATATAAATAAATATGGGCTCAGACTGGCAGCGTTCTCAATTATCTCAGAAATTCCATTTGATTATGCGTTTTTTGGTGGTTTAAACTGGTCCCACCAAAATGTTTTTTTCACTTTATTTATAGGACTTTCTGCAATGGCTATTCTTGAAGAATATAAATATAGTAAAGCTTATATAAAGGCTTTAATTATTGTTGCTACTTGTATAATTGCTGCTATTCTTAAAACAGACTATTCTTATATAGGTATTTTATATATTTTAAGTTTTTATTTCACTTATAATATGCCAAAGGTTAAAAGACTATTATTAGTTTTTGCTGTGCTTTATTTTGTAAATATGTTTAGTGGATCATTTGTTCAGCAGTATTCTTTGCTCGCACTGATACCTTTAATGTTGTACTCAGGAGCGCCAGGTACAAAAAACAAAATTGTGCAGATTCTTTTCTATGCAGCGTACCCTCTGCATCTGTTCTTATTTGCACTAATCAAGTAATTAACCTCCACCCAATACCTGAAGAATAAGCAAGCTATCTCCTTCTGACAGAATAGATGATCTGGATGCAACCTTTTCATTTATTAGTACATTGAAGTTATCCTCTTCAGGATTATCCCCAAACAGTCTTAATAAGACGTTATCAACTGTTGTATTTACAGGTAAATCAATCCGGCTTGGAATTTTAACGTCCATAATCCCTATATATTTTATTGTTATTCTCAAATTAGAATTCTCCTTTATTAAATTATACAATCAACTTCAAAATATACTACCTAGTTACCAATACCCTAAAATATGTTATAATCTCATTATTCATAGATGGAGGTACAAAATATGAGTAAAAATAAGTTCTTTGCAATTGCCATGCTGACAGGGGCAACCATAATGTTTGGATTGTCTTTTGTCAGTATTAAAATTTCAATGGAAGTATTTCCACCCATAAGCATGGCTTTTTACAGATTTCTAATCGCATGTTTTGTGCTGTTTCCAATGCTTAAAAAGATGAGTCCAGGTGAAACTCTGAAGAAGGAGCATGTCCCTTTACTTGCGCTAACTGGACTTCTAGGTATTACAATTTACTTTATCTTTGAAAATAATGGGGTTTTAAGGATTACATCTAATGATGCTTCTATAATTATTGCTACTATGCCTATTGGTGCAGCAATTGCAGAACGATTTTTCTTAGGAAAGAAAATCTCAGCAGTTTCTCTTTTGGCAATTGTCGCATCTATAGTTGGGATATTCATAATAATAGGTGGAAAATTGGAAGGTGGGAGTGCTTCGGGGTACCTCTTTATGGCTGGTTCAATTGTCTCTTTTGCAATTTTTATGGTTATTACTAAACCACTATTTAAACACTACTCTGACATCGCAGTTACTTTTTATCAAGTCGTATTTGGAACCATTGGCTTTATACCTTTCTTATGGATGGAAAAAGTCAGATGGGATTTACTTGACGGAACGATCCTATTCCATTTTCTATTTCTAGCAATAGGATGCTCAGCTATAGCAAACTATATGTACATATTTGCACTCAACAACCTGAGTGTTGCAACAACCGCAATTTTTATGAACCTTGTTCCAGTGTTTACTTTTATTTTTAGCTACTTTATCTTTGGTGATACTCTGTCTGTAGTACAACTAACAGGAGCTGCTATTGTAATAGCATCTGTTACAGTTGTAACTCTTCAGGACTCAAAAAAACAATTGCAATAAATAAATAGCTCGCCCTAAGGCGAGCCTTTATTTTTCATTTATATAAATTGAATTAACGTAAAGCCAGTAATTGACAGTATCCTTTCTCTTATCTATTGATATCTCAACCGTATTAAATACTATCAGGACTAATATATTGTCATCTTCAATTAAATAGCTTACTTCTTCAACTCCAACTTCTCTAGCTTCATAGCCTACTGCAGGATATTTCTCCATGACATCATCCAGATACTCTTTCATACTTTCATCGACTATTATATTTTCATTTAGACTTATTGTAATTGATGGTATCCTTTCATAGCCAGGTTCCATAATCCAGTTTACTTCGTATAATCCTCTCTCGCCCATAAAGCTATTAGAATCGGTTCTCTTACCTGAATAATCTGGCAAATTGAACGACCATTGATAATCACTTATATCGATAACAGTAGGCTTAAGTGTGAGGGTGATTGTCGCATAATCAGATTGCTGTACGTAATCATTCTGACCACTCCAAATCTGGTCAAATCCCATTTTTAACCTAAAGTTATCATATTCATTTAGGTTTTTATCGAACCATTTCGGCAACTGGTAATCTTCCTGATACCCTAGGAAAGAAACCGCCTCGGTAATTCCGATTCTTACATCTTTGTCCAGACTTTCACTGCCGGGAATTATTTCCCCATCAACTAACATTCCAGCATTTGTTAAGAGTCTTTCCAACCTGGAAGTCTGGCTTCTAGCGGGGAGACTATGGTAACCTATAACTGGCAAAATAGATACTGTCGCTGCAAATGCAACCAGCAAATATATTAGCACATACGCACTTCTTTTTTTTACTAAGATAGCTATCATCGAAATTACAGCTATCACCCAGATTATTGAAAAAAAGTACTCTGTTGTTTGGAGTCCATACTTGCTTAACTGTTCGATCAAAGCCCAAGCTTCGAAAGCCAGGATAACCAATGCCGCGACAGGATACGATTTTCGATAAAATTTAGCCAGTCCATTGTCGTGCTCTGAAACCATTATATGCAGCCATATTCCAACAATAGCATAGCTTATAGCAATTCCAGAGAGTCTAATAAAGTTTGAACCAATGCCTTCAAATACTGTTTTTAATGACCATAGCAAAAATACTACTGTCAGAACCATAATTATTGGAATCATTATATAAGAGAACAATACCACCAGAAATTTTGACTGGGTTTCTGCTGCAGCTCTCTTCTCATCTTCTTCACGTCGAGTAAAATCAGGAAAGAATCCTGCAAATATTGTAAAAGTGATAAAGCCAACTACTGTCCCCAGATACTGATAGACCTTATAGCTCATATCGTTATACAGAAGCACCTGAATTGCGCCAGTTATAGTAGATATTCCTATCATCATAACACCGCCGTATATGGCAGCGACTACGAAAGCTTTTTGGAACATAAATATTGATTTCCCAACATCAGGCTTCTTTATAGGCAATCCAGAAAAAATTACGAAAGCTATAGTAGTTATGAGATAAAGCACCACCATTCTCGACTGGGCAATGGACTTCAGCCAAGTGTACTTTGTGTAATCATCAGGCCCTGGAACTCGTCCTCCGGTAAAATATAGCAGTACAAAAGTCAAAATGACTAAACCTACAGTCATGATATTTGCAATTCCAAACCATTTTTTGTCGTCAAATCTGGAATTGGTATATGTCACAGAAGTTATCCCAAAGATTGCTCCAAAGCCAAGAGCCCAATGCAGACAACTGAAAAGAAAATTATATGCCTCCTGTTCAGGCCAGTCTAAATAAATTCGCACCCATGCAACTATTGAAAACGCCAGAGCACTTATAATCGCTGCAGGAAAAGTCTTCATAGATTCCATAGCGCTCTTTGTTACTTTGGTAATGGATCTGGTAAACGCGTTCATAGCTATTCCCCCATATACGTTTTATCGTTAAGTAAGTATAAAAGCTGTCTATCTTACATAGAATGCGATCCATACCATGAATAAAATTGATTTGAAAAGTTAAATACTTCAATCAACGGATACCATACATACCAATAACCAGAATCTTTGTCATAGGTTATTACATCTTCAAAAATATAATTCTCGCTAAAATAAACTGGATTTTCATCATACATTCCGGAGTATACAATTACTAAGTCTATATCTGTTCCAATAATTTCCTCATAATAGATTGCATTATTTTTTACAGCCTTGGCGATACTCCCCAACCCACGCTCTTCCAGAGACAAAAACTTGTCAAAATTTTTTTCAGTTAAATATGCATAAATACTGGTTACAGTGCCATCTGGAGATTTTATGACATCATATCCTGCAAAATCAATTGAACTTCCATTTACATATATATACGGCATATTGTCATATAAGTGATCAATAATTTCATATGTTGTGAGTCCAGTAGAAATACCCACATAATTTGAGTAGCTATACTCCGAGATTATGGTGCCTGTAACTGCAGCAACGGCATAGTATACCTTAGTGCCTGGTTTGTATCCAGTTATTTCTATAGAATAATCAGAAAACCATTTCCACTTATTTATTCCCTTGGAATCTACTACAGCTTCCCAAGTAGTACCAAAATCAGTGGATTCATAGACTATAAAATAATCAGCCCGCATATTATCCCATGCTAGAAGCACAGTCTCATCTTCACTAATAATAGCGAGTACGTTTTCTGGTGAATCAGCCCGGCTATCCACTTCATCATTAAATTGTTTTAAAGTCAGCCTTTTATCTTTCGATAATTCTTTTAAGCTATTCACTGGTATTGCAAATCCTAGATTATCTCCATTATCTATTCGAGCAAATATTATTCCAATGACTTCACCGTACTCATTTAAAAGAGCACCACCACTATTCCCGTGATTAACTGCAGCTGTAATTTGTATCATATCGCTCCTGACAGCACTCACCAGACCATCAGAAAGGGTATTAGTTAAACCTGCAGGGCTGCCAATTGCGTAAACCTTCTGTCCTCTTTGTACAAAATCTGAATCTCCCAAATTAAGGGCTGGTGTAATGGAATCGGATACCATAAGGACAGCAATATCCTGTTCTTTATCATAGCCTAAAACTGTAACCCCGCCTGTGTACACAGATCCATCATCATATTCCATTGTTATAGATTTGGCATTCTCGATAACGTGATAATTCGTGACAACTCGCCCTTTCTCGTAGAAAAAGCCACTTCCCATAGTATAATCGTTGTCGTTATGCTGAACGAATAATTGAACTACACTATCTGACAACATCCCTATCTCTTCTGCAGTCTTCTTTTTATTATCTCCTATAGCGGGAGGTAAAGTTGCATTCTTTGTAAACTGTCTGTATGTCCTCAGAGTCAGAGCGATTGCTTCTTCCCTCGTTGTATAGTTCTTAGGGTCAAATATGTTGCTCCCTTTCCCCTTAATAACTCCGTTTGCACTCATAAAAGCAACTTCTTCTGCAGCCCAAGTGCTTATGGAATTATTATCTGCAAATCCAAGTTTAAAGCCGCTGCTTTGAGTTGATGGATATACAGATTTTATGGTTCTATAAAACATAACAGCTATCTCTTCTCGGGTAATTAACTGTGCTGGCTTAAAATTACCGCCTGGAAAACCTTTAACTATACCAAGTTTACTTGCTTTTAGGATTTCAGGATTGGTTGTATCTAAAAACGTATTATTTGAATCAGGAAGTGCAATTTTGCCGGACATTGTTTCATAGAGATTAATTATCATCTCTGCAAACTCTTCTCTTGTTATGTCATCTTGGTAGTTACTAAGTAGTTCAGGTGTTGTAAGCCCAAGTTGGATGGCTGATTCTATTTCACTCTCAGCCCACTGGCTTGGTGAGGCTATTCCAATAACTGGGCTCATAAAAACAATAATAGCTACAAATAACGCAATATATCTTTTCATTATGCCACCTTCCATTCTGTGTGCTTCTGCTATTTTTATACCCAAAATTATATGACTCTTCCTTTTTTGCCTGCATCTGCATCCAAAAGAGAACCGACTGCTACTCCTATTACTAGCCCAATGGGTACTCCTACTCCAACATTACTGAATACCATCAGACCAATTATTGCACCAACAATCATTCCAATGGACAAAAACATATTCATATATTGACCTTTTTGTACCAGTTTATGCTCTCTAATCAAATGAGCTGTAAGTTCAGTCCTTATATTTATATGATTCTTTAGGTCTTTCTTATCCAACATTCCTTCCTTTGACTCGAGACTCATGAAATATTCGTCAAGGTGATTCAAAAATTCATTGCATATTTCACAATAGCTACTAAAAGAATCCAGCCTTACTGTAATTCTTTCAAAAGTGTATAAATCAAGCCTTTTTATATCTCTCGTTGTCATTCTTGATGCCAAATTTCTTATTCTTAAAATTACTGAATCAGCCTTATTCATGATAACCTCCATAACTTGTTAACATTTATCTCTACAATAATTATAGCATTATTTCATACATTAAACGAGTATATCAAATTTACAAAGAGACTGGGTATATATAGCCCAAGCAAATAAATTTATATGGAGGTGCCCAATGAAAATATTTATTAAAGGGATTGGGCTTTTATTGGTTCTTATGCTACTGTTGACAGGCTGTAGTTCGCCTAAGACAGAAGAATCCCCCGCTGTGGTTGAAACTCCCGCAGAAAGTCCTGCAGAGGTTTTACCTGAAATTCCAAAGGAATCAGGAAATGCCCAAAAATCAGATCTTGAGGGAAGACTGACTAAAGAATTCTTTTCTATCGTGGAAGGTAATAGTTATACTATGCAATACACAATAATCAGCGATGTAGGCGGTGAAGAACAAGAAGCTCGTATTAATTTTACTATGGATGGAGACAACTATGCAATGAGATTCGAATCAGATGAAGGCAGTTCAGATACAATAGTAAAAGATGGTGTCATGTATATGGTTGTACATGATGAAAGAATGGTAATAGAATTTCCAGCTATGGACATCCAATTCAGTGAGGATAATTTATCTGACCCAATGGATGTCGATCCTGATGAACTAGTATTTGTGACAAGCGGTAAAACTGAATTTGCGGGAAAAATGATGGATTATGAGGAATATACAGGTTTTGATACTACTGTAAGATATTTCTTTGATGGCAAAAGACTTGCTGGTTTTGAATCATTATATGACGATGATAGAAGTATTGTTATAGTCGATAAATTTGAAAATGGTGTAGACTCATCAATGTTCGAAATTCCTTCAGATTATCAGATTATGAACCCATAGAATTTCCCAATAAAAAAAAGAATCTGCAAGATAACCGCAGATTCTTTTTTATTTTGCCCAGTCTATAACCTCTGGACGCCTTAGCTGTTGGTGTTTAAATACAGGGACTCCAAGAATTTTGCCCAACTCTCTTAATCGGTCTTTATATACACCTTTTAGGCCGTCATGCATGGCAATTCCTCTTATACCGCCTTTAATTGAATTTACACATAACAACAGCTTATCGAGCCCTGTCTGTTCCTCATACTTTCCGCTAACTAACCACTGATTGGGTATTATGTGAGATATTCCATATGATTTTCCTTCCCACGTATCAAATAAAACAGAAGAAAAAGCCCTGTCAAAGTGAGTACCACCAGCACATAGTACATTTACAAGCTCTAAATTATCGTTATTAAATACGTCAATTAGCGCCTTAGAAATAACTATTGCAGCAATGGGATCATTCCAGCTTTCTATGATACTCCCTATCTCAATATCCATGATGGGGGCTGAGTACTGAGTAATAAGCTCTGGCCCACCGTTTCCATACATCATCCCTGACCAGTGTGTAGCCTCTGTAGTAACGAAGTAATCTTCAAGCCCCTCATTTTTACGGTGCTTTTCGAGGGACAAGAGGAGATTATGCATATATCGCGGATCTGCAGCACCAAAATTTCCACTTTCTACATCACCAGTCGTATGAACAGTAAATATTTTTTCAGGAGCGTTGCCTCCCTCGTGCCAGGTGACAAGCCCTGCTACGTCTGCATCTTCAAAATAGCTATTCATATATGGAAGGTATCTGTTGTAATCATGACAAACAACCTTTTTTGTCCTAACAAAAATAAATTCATCCCCTGATTCATTACAATACTCAAGTACAGGATATTCATCAATCATCAAATCAAGTTCTTTTAGTTCCACTAACTTTTTTAACTGTGTGAATACTGGCAATGCCACATGATCAATACCATCTTCTACAGCCATATAATATACTGCTTTTTTTCCCATTTTCTCAACTCCATTTTATGGTTCAATTTGTGTTTTTATTATGCCATAAACTACTCCAACTGTTTTTTGTGTTTCTCTTTTTTTGCCTGATACATATTCGAATCTGCGATACCCAGCAATTCATTAATATTGTTGGAGTCATCAGGGTATTTGGAAAATCCAGTGCTCAGTCCTAAAAAACTAATACCTGATGGATTATTTAAAAATTCCATATTCTCGAAATTGAAGCAGGTATCCTGACACATTCCACCAGATTTCAGTATTACAAATTCATCGCCTGAAATTCTGTATAGCCTGTCCTCTTCATCAAGAAACATCCTCGCAGAATTGGAGAATGCTACGAGATAATCATCCCCTATATTATGTCCATAAGTATCGTTGATGGTTTTAAAGTTGTCCAAATCAAGAAATATCAAGCAGAAAGGCATCCCTTTTTCCATTCTTAATGCTGCATCCTCTAGCATAGCCTCTCTGTTTTTTAGTCTTGTAAGTGGGTCTGTTTTAGATTTAATTCCTAGTATCTCAACTGAGGCACTTGCATCAACAAAAGAATATGTTAGTCTGAATGTCAGGATAAAGCACAATCCGATAAGCAAAAATATCAAGCTTTCAAGAAATACTGTTGTACCGCTTTCAAATACGTGTTTTTCCGCATATAAAAGAACTACGACAGCAGCAGTCAATGCGAGGATTTCATTAAGGGCTCCGTGCTTTATATTCCTAATAGTGAAAATCAGTTTTTGCCTCATAAATTTAATGATAATAGGAAGAGAAATTATATATAAAAATGTCTGAATCCCAACAGTCCAGTAAGAATAGTACATATTGTAGAATATATAAGCCAGTCTTATAGATATGGCATTTAGAATTAAAGAATATATCCAGAAGATATTGAAGACCACAAAAAGTTGTCTAAATGGCTGTTTAGAAAGAAAATATGCTGGAAGGACGTATATAAATCCAATTAGTGTGAGATGCCTGCAATTTGCATTTAAATGTGTTATTATCTCTTGGGGGAAAAGTGACCAGCTTAACGTAAAAATTACAGCAGTAAATAAGGTCAGATAAAACCAGTTTGCAAAATCTGACCTCTTCTTTCCAGTACAAGACAAAGTTGCAAATACATTGATATAAAGCATCTCTAAAACTAACACAATATTAGCAAGTATCAATATATACAGCTCCATTCATCATTTTGTGTAATACGTTAGTTACTAATAGTTTACCCACTTATTAGTTGCTGTAAATACTCCCTTCAAAATTATTTATCGGCTGTTTTTAAAAAATTATTAGCCTGAGATACCATCATTCCAACTAACATAAGTCCTGCGCCCATATAACCCTTAAAGGGCATCCTTTCACCAAGTATAAGCGCTCCGCCAATAGCAGCAAAAACTGCTTCCATGCTTAGAGCAATGGCAGCATGTGATGTCTTAGCATTCTTTTGGGCTACTGCCTGTATAGTGTAAGCTACACCCGCTGACATTACCCCACCATATAACAAAGGTATTGCTGCATCGATTACTTGGCTCCAGACTATTCTTTCAAAGATTAGGGCAGCAGAAATACTCCAGAACCCTGTAACGGTAAATTGGATTATTGAAAATTTAATTGGATTCAGTTTTTTTGAAACAATGCCCAGGGTAATTATATGAAGTGCCCAGAAAAAAGCACCAATCAATTGCAGTAAATCTCCAAACTGTATAGTTAAGTTTTCATTAATACTAAGCATATAAAGGCCTGTAGAAGCAATTACGGCTCCAAACCAGACATATAAGTCAGTCTTCTGTTTTAAAAAGAGACCCATTATCGGCACCAGTATAATGTACAAACTTGTTATAAAACCAGCTTTACCAGCTGTTGTATATTTTAGGCCAATCTGTTGGAATGTTGCTGCTATAAAAAGTACTGTACCCGCAAAGAAACCAGCTTTTAACAATGCTATAAAATCATCATCTGTTGCTGCATCTTCTTTTTTTGAACTAAGTATTTTTAAAGCAGGGAGCAAAGAAAACGCACCCAAAAAGAATCTTAAACCTGTATAGGTAAAAGGTTCAATATAGTCCATTCCCTTTCTTTGAGCTACAAATGCAAAACCCCAGATAGCAGCAGTCAGCAGTAGGAGCATACTGGCTTTCAACTCTTTATTCTTCATAAGTCCTCCTGATAAAGTGATTTGTTATAATAGTATACCACGTTTAAATTCATTTGTTCTATCTATTATACAGGATTCTTGTAATCATACCAAAAAGAGCGATAGCTGACGCAATCGCTCTTTACTCATATCGTATGTTTTCTATTAATTGAATAGAGTATTATATACAACAAATGCAGCTTCAGCTCTATTTACGATTTTAAGTGGTTCAAATACGTCAATCGCTACACCTGCAAATACAGCCTCTGATTCTAACCATGCAACTTCACGCTCTGCCCATTGTGGTATCAGATCTTTATCTTCAAAGTTTGAAGCGCTTATATCAAATTCTGCCAGTTGTTCGCTAGTGACAACCTCTGCCTTTACAGCAGCTCTCCCAGCTACAACTGCCATTTCCTGTCTGTTGATTTCCTGGTTTGGCTTAAATGTTCCATCTGGATAGCCTTCAAATAACCCGTTGTCAACTGCAGCCTGAACATATGGTGCAAACCAATCTGCTTCATCAACATCACTGAAGCCACCTTCATAATCTGCCAGTTCATATCCCAATGAAAGAACTGCTATTTTACAGAACTGTGCTCTAGTGAAATTTCCTTCAGGTGCGTAAATGCCTTCTGCCATTCCGTTTATAATTCCTTTTTCAGCCATAGCTTCGATAGCTACTCTAGCGTATTCAAAATCTTCAGTTATGTCAGTAAACTCAAGAACAACAGCCTCTTCAAGCTCCTCAGCTTCTGGTTCTTCAGCTTCTGGCTCTTCTGCCTCTGGTTCTTCTGCTTCTGGTTCTTCCGCTTCTAGCTCTTCTGCTTCTGGATCTTCCAAGATAACTGGATCTTCTACTCCTTCACCTTCAGTTGTTACAACAGGTTCTTCTTGGGCAAATACCATCTGTGAAAACAGCATAACAATTACTAACATAAGTACAGTCAGTTTCATACCAGTTTTTGTCATTCTTACTCCACCTTTCTTTTTATGATTTAATTTTGAGTGGAAACTAAAAACAAAAAGCAGTACCTCCTAAGGAAATACTGCATATTCTCCTTTCCAACTCAAAAGTCAGTTAATTAACAATATTTTAACATATTGTCTCATCGATGTAAAGGAGTACATAGTTATATTTAATTAAGAAACAGCTTGATTTACCTTTTTAACACCCTTGTTATGAACACCTCAACTAAATCTGGATCAAACTGGGTACCTGCATTTCTTCTTAATTCTTCAATAGCCTCTTCCTCAGTAAGTTTTTCTTTAAATGGCCTATTTCCAGTCATACACTCAAAGGAATCAGCCACCGCAATAATTCTTGACAATACAGGTATCTGGTCTCCTTTCACTCCTATCGGATATCCAGAACCATCCCATCTTTCATGATGGTATAGTATTGCTCTTGAATAAATAGAATAGTTTTCCATACCTTTAAGTATCCTGTATCCAGTTGCCGGATGCTGTTTTAGTTCTTCGCAGTCTTCAATTGTTATCTCATCGATTTTTTGAAGTATTTCAGGTGGTACAGAAATTTTTCCAATGTCGTGCATTCTGGCTACTTCTCTGAATCCCTTCAAATCATCTTCGTTAAGCCCATACTCCATAGCCAGATTCCAGCTATATTCTGCCACTCTATCCATATGATCTTTTTCATGTGGAATAACTTCTACTATTGCATCTAAAAATCTTTCGATTGCCTCTTGCCTTCTTATCCTGGAATGCTGTATTTTATCGTAATACATCATATTGTCAGCTTCTTTTATAACCTCATTGATATCCTGTTCGTTATAATTCTTAACTCCAACTCCGACAGATACAGCAAGAATCATTGGATCTACTCTTGTTGCAGCAATCTCTTGCAGAATTCTCTCTTTTATCTGCTCCGCTTCATTTTTTTCAGTGTTAGGTAAATAAATCGCAAATTCATCGCCACCAGTTCTGCCTAATACATCTTCATCCCTGATACATTTCTTTAGAGATTCTGCTGTCATTTTCAATAATTCATCACCATTTTGATGACCAAAAGCATCGTTTGTTAGCTTGAGGTCATTTACGTCGACAGCGATAATGGAAAGTGGCATGTACTCACGCTTGTTTAATCGCATAAGTTCGGCTTCCAGGTATCTCCTATTGTAAAGTCCTGTAAGGTGATCGTAATAACTTAAAAGTTCCGTTTGTTTCATTTCGGTTCTTCTCTTAGTTGTATCCCGCCCAAAACATATTAAGAGCTCACGATCAAGTTTCAATAGAGTTACAGATATCTCTACGTCTACTGTCCCTCCAGATTTTGTTTTGTGAACTGTGTCAAGCATTATTGAACCTGTGCTGACTGCAACATCAATATATTTTTTAATCTCGTCACTGCTGAGTTTGTCGTCAATAGTATTAATATTCATTCCAACTAATTCTTCTTTTGAATAGCCCAGTAGGTTACATGCTGCATCATTGACTGTCATGATAGTTCCATCCAAATCAACCACATAGAATGCATCCTTTGTAGTTTCCAATACAGCTGAAAGATATTTTTCCCTTTCAATCAACTTTTGCTCAATTTTTTTGAACTCAGTCAAATCCCTAGATATGCCCAGTATTCCTTTTAGATTGCCATTGTCATCGTATTGTGGTGTCTTTATGGTATGAAGATATACTCTGCTTCCGTTTGGATATGTTACCCAAGATTCAAATTCACTAAATTCTCCGGTCTCAGCTATCTTCATGTCATCTTCGGCAAATACCTTGGCCATTTCACCACCAAATAGACTGAAATCATCAGTCCCAATTATTTCTTCTTTAGTTTTTCCATATAGCTCACCATATTTTTTATTGCAGTTCAAGTAAACACCGTCAGGCCGTTTATAAAAAATCATATCTGGAATAGAATCCAGTAAACTATCTATTAGAACATCCTTCTGTTTAAAGTTCTTTTTCCGTCCAAACAAGGCGCTGTCCCCTTTCTGCCTATATTGCAAATATTGCTCTCAGATTATCGGAAATCCGATTGCATTTTCATTATATAATAATTGTCATTTGTTATCAACTAGTAATTCACTATTAATATTGATATTCCAATGTATACAGTTTATTAATACAGTACATAAAACTGCATCTAATTATTTTCTAGTATAAAGGCTCTAATACCCCAATAGTCGATTGTTTTTCATATAAATTTAAGAATAAAAAAAGGGAGTCCCCCTGCATTCAGGTACAACCATCGGCAAGGGGATGTATTGAGAGGTATTAGATGTTGTCGATTTAATAATTATATTATACAAAATATATTTATAAATGTAAGTTGAAATTTAACTCTGTTTTCCGACATTAATGTTTGAAGAGTTAATTATCTTCTAAAGTAAAGAATACACTTTTTGAAAATATTGTATTTTCAACATTTACTAAAATTCTTTTCTAATAAGAATTCCTATAGGGACTAACGTCCTGTGTTTATCGAATTGCAACTTATACACGATTTAATTAAATCTCTAAAACTGTTCCTGCTGGAATATAATCAATTTTATTGCCAATTTTTTCTTTGAGCCACTTAAATTGATCATACCCTGTGCAATGTCCAGTATAAAACTTTGCTCCTGATTTTTCAAATTCTTTGGCAATCTCATTTAAAAATTCTAAGTCAGCAGAATCATCCAGGTTAATATCATAAAGATGAAATCCACCTATCACGTGAGTAACAGGCATTTTCAATAATTGGTTGGCTCTTTCAACTATATTAAGAATTCCCCTATGAGAGCATCCGCTCACCAGCACTCTTTTCTTACCCTCAATAATTATCAAATTCTGTTCATGTAAAAAGTCATCTTCCTCCCAATTTCCTGTTTTATTCATAAGTAGGTGTTTATTCCCTTCAGGAATTAACCTTTCACCTTTTATGCTGGAAAAAAGAATAAGGTCTTCATCAAAATAAATATCTTCGTCTACAAGGACTATGCGAGAATCACTTAACAACTCTTTTGAAACACCAGCTTCTTCCAGTTCACCATCTTTATTCGATGCATGTGGGACAAATGCATCAGAGTGAAAATATACTCTTGCTGAATTATTTTCTTTCAAGAAAGAGGAAACCCCTCCACCATGATCGTAGTGCCCATGTGACACTATCGCTAAATCTACATCACTCAAATTAACCTCAAGTTTTTCTGCATTGTCAATAAATTTTGAAGTCTCCCCTGTATCAAATAAAATTTTTCTACCACCGACTTCAATATATAGACTCAGTCCATGCTCAGTTAAAAATTCATCTGTAAGTCCTCTGTTCTCCATAAGTACTTTTATAATCAAAATTCTCACCTTCCTATTAAATTATTCAAGTTTTATATACCCATTTTACAATCATAGATTTGACTTTTAAGTAATTAAAGGATACATTTTATTTTAGAAAGGTGGGATATTAATGGAGAATATTTTAAAAGAAAGAATAAACAATGGCGTTAAAACAATTGGAACATTTTTTGAAATGGGCAGTTCCGAAGCAGTAGAATGCCTGGGATATACTGGCTTGGACTACATAATAATCGATACCGAGCATGGCCCATTTGATGTTGAAAGCACCATGAATTTCGTTAGGGCAGCTGAGCTTAAAAATCTCACACCTTTGGTCAGAGTTAAAGATATTTCCAGACCATCTATTTTGAAAAATCTGGATATTGGAGCTATGGGCTTGGTTGTTCCTTGTGTTGAAACAATTGAAGAAGTTGAAAAATTAGTCGAATGGTCAAAATATTATCCTCTGGGTAAAAGAGGTTTCTTTAATGCTAGAAAAACCGGATACGGTCAAGAAGATTTCTCTAAAGATGTAATCGAATATTTTAGTATCTCCAATCGTGAAACTCTTCTGATACCACAGTGTGAAACTAAAGGATGTCTTGACAATATTGAGGAAATAGCAAAGATTGAAGGTGTCGATGGAATCTTCATAGGCCCTTATGATCTATCAATTGGACTAGGAATTCCAGCTCAATTTGATAACCCAACCTTTATTTCTGCAGTTGCAAGAATTCTAAAAGCTTGTAAGGACAATAATAAGTTCAGCTTCATTTTTACAGGAGACCCAGCAATGGTGAACGAATATTTTGACCAGGGCTTTGACAGTGTGGCGCTTGGAACCGATATTTCTTTCTACATTTCAAGTATAAAGGGAGTAGTCGAAGATATCAGGAATCGTAAAAAATCTACAGTCAAAGGTGGATATTAGTTATCTTTTGATCTTTGCTATTATCAAATTACTTGCAACTTGAACTGAGCTTACAATAAAAATTAATACCAATACCGTAGCGATTGTGGCATCGGATTGATTTCTCTGATGCCCATACCGTATTGCAAAGTCACCAAGGCCTCCTCCTCCAACAGCACCCGCCATAGCTGTAAGCCCTATAAGACTTATTATTGTAATAGTGACTGCTCTAATAAGCCCTGGTAAGCTTTCCTTAAGGTATATGTTGAATATAATATCCAAAGGACCATCTCCCATTGACTGAGCGGCTTCTATAAGTCCATTATCAAGCTCAGCAAGGGCTGTTTCTACCTGTCTTGCAAAGAATGGTATTGTGCCGACTACAAGAGGTACTATTGCCCCTTTTGTTCCAATAGCTGTGCCTGCTATTAGCCTGGTCACTGGTATTAAGAGAGTAATTAGAATAACAAACGGAATCGTTCTAAAAACATTTATGGATTTGTCTAGAACAGATGACAAAAATACATTTTCCAGAATACCTCCCCGCTTTGTCACTGTTAGAATAGTTCCAAATATTAGGCCTATGGCGATTGCAATAGCACCTGAAAATGCTACCATAAACAGAGTCTGCCAAATGCTCTCAATAAATTCAGGTATCTTCCCCAGTAAATTTGGAAACGCAATTTTTAATAGTTCCATCTATATCAGCTCCTTTTGCAGAGACCATCCGCTATCTTTATATGTTTCTCAATTACAGCACATGATTTATCAAATAATATCTTCTCATTTTCTGTCATATCTATCTCTATTATGCCTTCTGCCCCACTGCTTCCGATTACAGCAGGAACGCCAGCATGTACTCCACGCAAACCGTATTCTCCATCCAGTAATACCGAAACAGGCAAAATGCATTTTTCATCATGCAGTATCGCTCTTATAATTTCTGTAACGGCAGAACTTATTCCAAATTCTGTCGAACCTTTTCCACTTAGAACGCTATATCCAGCATATCTGGTTTCTTCCAGGATTTGGTCAAAGTCTAATGTTTCGCCAGTCGGAATTTCTCTTTCACTTAATTTACTTATGGGTTTTCCTCCAACATACACATGTGACCAAGGTATTATCTGAGAACCTCCATGCTCTCCCATTGAGTATGCCTGTACAGATTTAATGTCAAATCCTGTTTTTTGGGCAATTATTCTCTTTAATCTTAGGCTGTCAAGTGAGGTTCCCGTTCCAAATACTCTCTCCCTGGGAAAACCTGAAACTTTCCTAACGTAGTCAGCTATTACATCAGCTGGATTTGATATACATAAAAATATTCCTTTGAATCCAGTATTTACAATTTCCTCAATGGTAACACCTAAAGCATCTATTGTGGCACTGAGAGTATCTAATCTGTCCTGATCAGGTCTTGGTAAAGGGCCAGCAGAGATAATTACCACGTCACTATCTTCACACTCACCTATTTCTCCAGCTCTCACTGTCACTTTATGAGGAAAATGAGCTAGTGCATCGTTTAAATCCAAAGCTTCACTTACTGCTTTTTCCTTTTTGATATCATTAAAGATAATTATGTCAGCGATACCTCTTGTTGCGAGGCTTTGACCACAGTGTGAGCCTACATTCCCTGAGCCAATTATTGTTACTTTTCGCAGTTTGCTCATCTTTTTCCTCCTAGTCTTCTGTCCATGCAGGGATATATAGCCCTTCAAAGGTTTCATTTATAACCCGCGCAACATTTGGCTTGTTATAAGCTTCTACGATTTTTAAGAAATCGGGGTCATCAGCTTCTTCAGTTCTTGCTACAATGATGTTGATGTAAGGATTATCTCCAGTTAACGAGTCGACTCCTTGCGAATATATTGCATCTTTTGCAGGGACAAGTCCATAATCATGTGCATGATTTCCATTGATAACTGCAGCAGTCACATCAGGAAGCAGAGATGGTATGTTTGAAGCTTCAACTTCTATAAGCTCTAAGTTTAAGGGATTGCTTGTTATATCTTGCAATGAAGGAGTGTATCCTGCTGATTCAGCCACCTCTATTAGTCCTGCACTTTCAAGCACCTTTAACGCTCGCCCACCATTAGTTACATCATTTGGAATAGCTATCTTATCTCCTTCACTAATTTCACTCACTTCTTTGATTTTTGTCGAATACACATTTAAAGGTGCAATTATAGTATTCCCAATGGCTGTAAGATTAAGTCCTTTTGCTTCAATTTCATTATAAAGAAATGCGTAATGCTGGAATGCGTTAAGGTCTATTTCTCCGTCTTCAAGTGCCTGATTTGGCAATGTATAGTCAGAAAATTTTACTATTTTTATTTCTATGCCCTGTCCCTCTAGATTTTCACGTACAGGATCCCACATTTCTGTCATCTCTCCGACAAGCCCTATTTTTATCGTTCTCACTACACTATCTTTAGCTCCCTCTGCCGCGTTTCTGGTACACCCTGTAATGCTTAATACTGCTACTAATAGAATTAGAAGTAATGCTGTTTTTTTCATGTTATCTCTCCTTTAATTTAATTTACAATTTCTATTGCAAGGTTTTTTGATTTGAAGTATTCCATAGCTATTTTAATATCTTCTCTTTTACCGTTAAAATTTAGTAGAGTTCCACTATTGTCAGAGTTTGTCGTTTCCAAAAACTCCTTAGTAATCTCCTGTTTTGGAGCTGAGAATACATTTGAAACTCTTCCTTCTTCAACTACTTTACCTGCTTCTAGTACTGTGACTTTGTCGCATATTTCTCTTACTACACTCATTTCATGAGTAATCAGTATTATAGTAAGCCCCAGTTCATCTCTCAAATCCTTTAATAACGTAAGTATTGCTTTTGTAGTCTTGGGATCAAGTGCTGATGTTGCTTCGTCACAAAGGAGTACATCTGGCTCGTTTGCAAGTGCTCTTGCTATAGCCACCCTCTGTTTCTGTCCTCCGCTGAGCTGGGATGGATAGAAATTTCTTTTATCTTCTAGCCCGGTTAGTTTTAATAACCTGTCTACTCGACTTTTTTCCTCTTCCTTACTCAACTTCAATTTTCTTAGAGGGTAAGCAATATTTTTATAAACGTTTCTTGAAGGCATTATATTGAAGTGTTGAAATATCATTCCCATTTTCATTCTTCTCTTGCGTAGTTCTTTGTTTTTTAGGATAGTAAGGTCTTCTCCCTTAAACAGTACTTTACCTTCAGTTGGTTTTTCCAGCAGATTAATACATCTTAAAAGAGTACTCTTTCCTGCACCAGAAAATCCAATTATCCCTCGTATTTCCCCTCTCTCAACCTTCAAATCAACGTTGTCGAGAGCACCTACCTTTTCCGGCCCTGAATCATAAATCTTTGAAACTCCTTTCAGTTCAATCAATTTAATACCTCCTTTTACAAATAAAAAAAGCTTCCATCACTTTGCAAAAAGCAAAGGGACGAAAGCTAACGTGGTACCACCCTAATTTACTCGTTTCTCACAAAACAAGCCTCTGAAAGTACGCAGGAATCTAATCCTTTAATACTCAGGCACTATAACGTGTGCGTAACGTGCTTACCTAAATACCCAAAGGTGTTTCGATAAACAATCTCAGAGACCATATTCAGCCTGTTATCCTCTGCTTCCTTTCACCAAACGGAAGCTCTCTTTGAGAGTATTCGCAGACTTACTCTTCCCATCATCGCTAAATTTTTAACTTGAATATGAATATAACATCAAAAAGTTTTTCTGTCAACACTAAATTCAAAAATTATTTCCCCAGGTATTTTCTTAAAGATTCCTGGTCCTTGAGAATCAAACCTCTTTCTCCGGCTAAAGTCTCCAAGTGATGAGTAAATTCATGTAAAAGAGTATCTCGTAACTTCTCCTTAATTTCTTCGATTTCGAAGCCTTCCATCACCCGTTTAAAAGAACCGTAGTATATTCGTATATGGCTACCTGTTATACTCTTGCGATATTCTCCAAGTACATATAGAGGTCTGTCCCTTCGGCTTTTCGAGTGTAATTTTCGCTCAGGCAAAAGTACAACTCCTTCATTTAACCTATCGAAAAAATCTTTTGGTATTGTCTCGGAAATTTCCTCTAACATGTCCTGTATTTCGTCTATATCTGGAAACTCAATCATGTTAAACCTCCAAACTAAAGGGAGGAGACTTAACCCCTCCCATATAATTACAGATTTGAACCACTTGATCCTAATACATCCCTAATCTTGTGTTTTACCATTCCTTTAATTGCTGCCCTCGCAGGACCTAGATATTTTCTTGGATCAAACTCTGATGGGTTTTCTACAAAGAATTGTCTTATAGCAGCTGTCATTGCCAGTCTTAAGTCAGTATCAATGTTAATTTTTGCAACATTCATACTGGCTGCCCTTCTTAGCATGTCTTCGGGAACTCCCTGCGCTCCTGGTATATTCCCACCGTATTTGTTACAAAGATCTACAAACTCTGGCAATACGGTAGATGCTCCGTGTAATACCAGAGGGGTATTAGGCAACTTCTTTCCTATGATTTCAAGTCTTTCAAAATCAAGTTTGGGCTCTCCTTTAAATTTATACGCACCGTGACTCGTTCCAATTGCTATAGCTAAAGAATCAATTCCAGTTCTTTCAACAAATTCAACAGCCTGATCAGGATCCGTATAGGTGGCGTCTTCCTTGCTTACATTAATCGCATCCTCAACACCTGCCAACCTACCTAGTTCAGCTTCCACAACTACTCCTCTTTCATGAGCGTATTCGACAACTTCTCTAGTTATCCTTACATTTTCTTCGAAAGGATGATGTGAAGCATCAATCATGACAGATGTGAAACCATCTGCAATACATTTCTTAACAATATCCAAATCTTCTCCATGATCAAGGTGTAATACAATATCTAAGCCCGTGTCTTCGATAGCTGCTTCTACTAGTTTTCTTAAGTAAACTGAGTTTGCGTATTTCCTTGCACCAGCTGACACCTGTAGAATCAGAGCAGAATTTTCTTCCTTTGCAGCATCGACTATACCTTGAATAATTTCCATATTGTTTACGTTAAATGCCCCTATAGCATAGCCTCCAGCCTGCGCTCTTTTAAACATTTCTGTTGATGTAATTAAAGCCATAAAAAATCTTCCTCCCTTTTCTTTTATATCTCACAATTTTATATACCCGTAAGTTTGCTCTTCTAAGAAACTATTTATGCTGAAACATTAATAACTTCAGATTCTACGATTAATTTTAATTCAAAAAAGTATTCAATAGTGTTATAATCAATGGATATTTAGTTTTATTTTAGGGTAAAACTAGTTTGAGACTATTATGAGGAGGTCGTATAATGCATAAAAAATTATTTATTCCAGGGCCTGTTGACGTTAGAGAAGATGTACTGCAAAAGATGGCAACACCCCAAATTGGTCATAGGACCAAAGAAGCATCAAATCTTCAAAGAAACATTTCTGAAAAAATGCAAAAAGTATTTAGAACTAAGAACCAGATCATACTATCTACTACGTCAGGCAGTGGGCTTATGGAAGGTTCAATAAGGTCATTTACGAGAAAACGAGCGGCTGTTTTTTCTGTAGGCTCTTTCGGCGACAGATGGTATAAAATGGCTAGAGCAAATAATGTTCCAGCTGATATTTTCAAATCAGAACCTGGATACCCAACTACTCCAGAAATGGTAGATGAAGTCCTATCTTCTGGAAAATACGACGTTATAACTGTAACTCACAACGAGACTTCTGCAGGCATCATGAATCCTGTTGATGAAATAGGCAAAATGCTTAAAGAAAAGTATCCAGATGTGCTTCTGTTAGTCGATGCAGTCAGCTCCATGGCAGGTATATTAATAGATACTGACGCCTGGGGAATAGATGTTTGTATTACTTCTACACAAAAAGCACTAGGGCTACCAGCTGGTATGAGCATTTGCTCAGTTTCTGATAGGGCTATCGAAGCAGGTAGACAGGTTGAGTTCAGAGGACTTTACTTAGATATCGTCGACCTGTACGATACTATAATAAAAAAAGATTTTCAATATCCTTCTACTCCTTCCCTCCCACACATGTTTGCAATGGATTATCAATTGGATAGAATTCTTGAAGAAGGTCTGGAAAACAGATATGCCAGACACAAGGAAATGGCAGAATACGTTAGAAATTGGGCAAAAAAATACTTTGCGTTATTTGTAAAAGATGAAAAATATCTTTCTCAGACGCTTACAACAATATCAAATACAAGAAATATTAACGTTAGCGATTTAAATAAACAGCTTGGCGAACGAGGATTTATGATTTCAAATGGTTATGGAGATCTTAAGGACCTCACCTTCAGAATTTCTCACATGGCAGACTACACGATGGATGAAGTCAAAGACCTTATAACAAATATCAACGACATTCTAGGATTGGAGTGAGAATAACCATGCTAAAAATACTAGCAACTGATGGAATTGACAGTGCCGCCAGGGAATCTTTGGAATCTATGGGACATGCCGTCACAGAGAAGTTCTTTGAACTTGAAGAACTAAAAACTGCAGTAACCGAATATGACATAATTGTTGTAAGATCGGCAACAAAGGTGAGAAAGCCAATTTTGGATGCAGCACATGCTGCAGGGAAATTGAAAATGGTAATCCGAGCTGGAGTCGGAATTGATAACATCGATGCTGAGTATGCTGAATCTTTAGGTATTAAAGTCAGAAATACACCAAATTCTAGTAGCGCTTCTGTTGCCGAACTAGCACTTGCACATATGTTGTCATTAGCCAGATTTGTCGGTATAGCAAATGTAACAATGCGTGAAGGCCAGTGGAATAAAAAGGCCTACACAGGAACTGAATTAAGTGGAAAGACTTTGGGCTTAATTGGCTTTGGCCGAATCTCAATAGAGCTTGCCAAAAAAGCAGAAGCTCTCGGTATGAAAATTCTATATACTAACAGAAGAGGACCTAGAGAGGAATATCCCGATTATAAGTACGCAGAACTCGATGAACTTCTAAGAACTTCAGACTTTGTTTCTATCCACACTCCTGCTATGCCAGATGGAAAAGCACTGATAGGTGCAGAAGAGCTCAGTCTTATGAAGAAGAGCTCTTTTATCATCAATTGTGCACGAGGGGGAATCATTGATGAAAGAGCACTCTTAGAGGCATTACAAAACGAATTAATTTCAGGGGCTGGAATAGACGTCTTTGAAGAGGAACCCGCCAAAAATATAGAGCTCATTAGCCATCCTCGTGTGTCAGTTACTCCACATATAGGAGGCTCGACAGCTGAAGCTCAAGAAAGAATCGGTGGCGAGATAGTAGATATCATTAAGAGTAATTTTTAAGGAGGGCTGCTAATGGCTATATTAAAACCTTTTAAGGCATACAGACCAACACCTGAGCTAGCAGAAAAAGTAGCTGCATTGCCTTACGATGTAATGGATAGCAACGAAGCACGAGAAATGGTAATTGGCAATCCGTATTCATTTCTGCATGTCGACAAAGCTGAAATAGATTTGGATCCTACCGTTGACATCCATGATGCGCAAGTGTACGAAAAAGCTCGAGACAATCTTTATAAAATGTTTAATAACAATGTTCTTGTACAGGACGGCAATGACAGTTTCTACATCTATCGTCAAATAATGAACGGCCGAACACAGACTGGATTAGTCGGCACAACATCTATTGATGATTATTTAAATGACACCATCAAAAAACATGAGTTTACACGAGCTGATAAGGAACAAGATAGAATAAACCACGTAGATTATACCAATGCCAACACGGGCCCAATTTTCTTAACTTATAGAAAAAATATGGAAATATCTGAATTAATGTCGAAGTGGATAGATGTAAGAGATCCAGTTTATGATTTTATTTCAGAAGATGGTATAAAACATTTGGTATGGCATATTGATGATGTTAATGTGATCGAAGAACTCACAGGGCTATTTGCAAATATCGATTATCTGTATATTGCCGATGGGCACCACAGAGCAGCTTCTGCTGTAAAAGTTGGACTTAAGCGAAGGGAAGAATACCCAGATTATAATGGCAGCGAAGAATTTAATTATTTTCTTGCCGTCCTATTTCCTGATGAAGACCTTTATATAATGGACTACAACAGAGTTGTCAGAGATCTTAATGAGTATTCTTTGCCTGAATTTTTTGAACTACTGAGTCCTAACTTTGAAATAGAAGAATTTGATGGAGAAGGACAATACAAACCATCAGAGAGACATACATTTGGAATGTACCTGGATAGCAAATGGTACAAACTTAAAGCTAAAGAAGGTACTTTTGATGAGGATTCTCCAGTAAAGAGACTTGATGTTTCTATACTCCAAGAAAATGTTCTTACCCCAATACTGGGCATTGATGACCCTAGAGTTGACAACAGGATAGATTTTGTGGGAGGAATAAGGGGCTTGGCAGAGCTAGAACACAGAGTAGATGAAAGTGGAATGAGAATTGCTTTTTCAATGTACCCAACCAGTATATCAGAACTTATGGATATTGCTGATGCAGGAAAAGTAATGCCTCCAAAATCTACATGGTTTGAACCAAAACTTAGGAGCGGTCTCTTTATCCACACTTTAGACTGATTACTAACACCTGGATGTATCTAATCCAGGTGTTTTTATGTCTATTCCAGTTGACACCCTCCCCAGTTAAAAGGTATAAACATATTGAGGGGTGAAGAGTATGAAGCGTTTTATGGCTATTCCTTTAATCTCATTAATGTTAATCGTCATGGCAGGCTATTCTTATAGTGCCTCAAATATACAAATCCCTGTTTCTCAGACTCAGGAGACTCTCAATTATCTGGATGAAGCTGAAAAATCGATACTTGATGAATTATTCCTCCTTACTCAGAGAATTGATGAGTACAAAGAAGAAAGTGATTCTCTGACTGAGGAGATTAATACGATAGAAAAACTCGTCTATGAACTAGATGATATTATTGAAATTAAGCAAGCAGATTTTGAAGGAAAATTATTGGTTATGGAAGAATTTCTGGTTGACTATCAAAGGAAAGGCCCCATTTCTAATCTTCAGCTAATTTTAAATTCTGATAGTATTAAAACCTTTATCTTTAGAATCAACAGCCTTAGGGATATTTCAAGAGGATCAACTAAATTGTTGGAAAAACTTGAGACTGAAAGAGATGCACTCAAAAGAGAGAAACAGAGACTAAATGAGAATTTAGAGCTCCTTTCGCAAAAACGCAATGATCTTCAAGAGTCAATAGTACAGTTGGAGATTAATGCTATGCAGTTAGAAGAAAAGCTTGTATCTCTGGAAGAAGAAAGGTCTCAATATGAAGAATGGCTGGCTGAGGTTTCAACATCATTAGATGAAATAAAACCAGTGTTCTCTGATACAGTGGAACAACTTTCTGATGATATTGAATATGGTAGAATGTCTGATGATCTGCTCGATTTAAAATTTAGCTTTGAAGGAGTTAAAGGACTTATTTATGATAAAAAGTTGAATCCAGTCTTAAAAGATAAAGATTATCCTACATCTGTATTAATTTACTTTTTTAAAGATAGCATGACAATTGAAATGGAGGAATTGAGCTTGAAGATTAATGGAAATCTTCAATTAAAAGACAACAAAACTCTTTTGTTCACTCCATCAGATGGAACCTATAACGGGCTCACCTTGGAAAAAAGAGCTATAGATAAACTATTTACAAAAGGAAGTCTGGAGCTAAAATTCCATCAGCTTCTAGGCGATAACTCAATTAGGGAAATCAAGTTAACTGATGGATACTTAGAATTAAGCATCAGAGTATCATTATTTTAGGAGTGAAATCATGATAACAGCAAAAAATTTATGCCTTCAGTATAAAGATGGAGTCTACGGAATAAAAGATTCCTCACTAGTTATATCTAAAGGTGAACTTGTCTTCATTACAGGTACAAGTGGTTCAGGTAAAACCAGCTTTGTAAAAATGATTCTGGGAATTGAAAAACCAACGGCTGGCTCATTACATGTTTTGGGTTATGACATGAACTCTGTATCTTCAAAACAACTTCAGTTACTAAGACAAAAAATAGGTCCGGTATTTCAAGATTTTAAACTACTTGATGCTCATACTGCCTGCGAAAATGTTCTCACTGGATTAAGATTTTTAGACTTAACAAGAGAAGAAATGTATTCCAACTCTTTAGAAGCCCTCGAAAAAGTAGGACTTTCGCATAAAGTTCACGACCTAGTTGACACTCTCTCATATGGAGAACGCCAAAGAGTTGCTATAGCGCGCGCTGTTGCAAGAAGACCACAACTCATAATCGCAGATGAACCCACCGGAAATCTGGATAGAGAAACTTCAATACAGGTACTGACTTTACTAAAGACACTTGTTACGTCAGAAACCTCAGTAATAGTTACAACTCATGCAACGCATCTTCTCAAAGAAGAAATAGGATATAAGAGTATCGTTGTTTCAGACGGTACGATGACAGTGAGGGATATATAGTATGAAAAATCCAATATTTAATCTGACTTATTATTTTAAAGAAGCATTGACAGTTGCAAGGAAAGACCGTTCATCTCATATTATGTCTATCCTAAGTCTTGCAATGATATTTTTTATTCTCTCGATGACAATGGGTGTTTCTGTAACGTTAAATTACTTGTCTAAAACTATGGAACAAGAAGCAGAAATAAGCATTTACTATACAGACGATTCAGCAGTTGACAGCTTAATAGACAAACTCTATTCAATTGAGGGAGTAAAGGAGATAAACAAGGTTAGTGAAACAGAGGCAAAAGATAAGATGACAGAACTTCTTGGGGACGATTCCAGAGTATTGGCCCTCTTTGACTATAATCCATTCAGTCCATATTTAGAAGTCAAAGTTGATATTGCAGAAACTGAACACATCGTCAATGAAGCAAACAGCATAGATGGCATAGAATTTATTCGAGATAACAAAGAAGTATTAAGTAAAATTAAAGATTTATCTGCTTGGTTCAGCCTTGCAGGAGTGTTTATAATGCTTGCTGTAGGAATTGCTACAGTAGTATTGACCTCACACATAATCAGACAAGGTATATACATCAACAGAAATGAAATAGGGACTCTGAAATTACTTGGAGCCCCAGACATGTTTATCTATTTCCCATTTATAGTAAACGGTATCTTAGTGAGTATTATAGCAGGTCTTTTAAGCCTTTTACTTACTTTTGGAGCAGTCTCAAATCTTTATTCTTCTGTATCTGGCACTGTTCCCTTTTTAACTCTACCCATAAAGAAAAGTCTTTTAACTAACTTAGCAATATTTACAGTTGCAACCTCATTTTTCTTAGGATTGACTGGTGCTCTCACTGGTATAGCATCTACAAAACCTAAAAATTAAAATTCAACTAGCCAACTAGATTAGAAGAAGTATGGCAATTCCAATAACAGAGATTGCAGCGCCAATGATTTCTTTAACCTTTACTTTTTCCTTTAAAATAGTAATTGAGAAAGGAATAATGGTTACAGGAGTTATAGATGTAAGAGTAGTCGCAATCCCAGCACTAGTGTACTTAAGAGCTGTAAGCGACAGATTTACTCCAATAAAAGGTCCAAAGAACGAACCCCAAAAAGTAAGTTTTAACGCTTCTTTATCCTTTATGGCTAACTTAACGGAAGGCCATTCTTTTTTTATTGTGACAAAAAGTAAGAAACTCAAAAACCCTGCTATTATTCTTATTTGTGTAGCCGCCATTACATTGTAATCGCCAAGACCTACCTTGCTAAATACCATGCCAGCAGCGTTTCCAAAGACTCCTATTAGTGCATAAGCCAGGCCTTTAATTGAATATTTTACTTTAACTTTGCTTTTGTTATCATCCTTACTTAATATAACCATAATAATTCCTGCAATTGTGACAAACATCCCCAAAAGCCCTGTAGCAGACAGTGTTTCATGAAGTAAAATAAATCCTAGAATTGCAGCCATTGGGGGACTGGCGGCCATTAGGACCATCGACACTCTTACACCAACTTCTATGTAGCCTTTTAACATGAAATAATCGCCTACAAAAAAGCCTAATACCCCTGAAATTGTTAGCCATATCCAGTTGTGCAAACTGGCATCTGTTGGAAACAGCAGACCTCTAGTTACAAATGCTGTTGCCGTGAGCATTATGAAGCCAAATATAAGTTTATAAAAGTTAGTTGAGGCACTTCCTATACGCGTGCTTACTTTACCAAAAATTAATCCTACTATTGTCCAACTGAGAGCAGTTCCAATAGCTGCAAGTTCTCCAATATTATTTTGTATCATTTTCTCCTCTCCTTATCAGTGTCAAATTCCCTAAAGATGGTCAAACTATGGATATCTATTTAAACTCTTCATATGCCCGAAGAGTTAGTAGAACAGCCTGCTCTCTTGTTGTGTGCTCCATAAGGCTGAGGACTCCATTTTGATCTCCTCTAAGTATATCGTGTCCTGCTAAAAACATCACTGCTGGGTACGCATAATCACTTATTTCTTCAAATATTTGTCTAGATTCATAAGAAGTGTTAAATTCAGGTATCATTAACTGCAATGTTCTATACAAGATAACTGCTATGTCTTGCCGAGATATCGGATTATCTGGTCTGAAACTGCCATCCTCATACCCCATAATAATTCCTAGGCCAGCGGCTTTAGCTATAACAGGGTTTTGTGTGTCGAAGAACGGATTACCATAATCAATTTCTTCGTCTTCTTCTTTAGATTCGTAAAGTTTTACCATCATCTCACTAAATTCTTCCCTAGTTATTATATCTCGCATATTTGAGCTTATTCTATTAGTTATAAAACCATACTTGATAGAATTATCTAACTCTTCTATAGCCCAACTGCTTGCGTAATTATATGGATATACAAGTCCAAGGCTTGCAATAGCGCTATATCCTCCTGTCAGGTTATAATATCCAATAATATCGTGCATTGTCTTTAGATAGCGGACCCTAATGCTGTAAGAAGTGGAAAGCAGATCAATAGCTTCAATTGGAACTTCAAGTTCATTAGGAGAAATCGAAATACAGATTCTACCAGATTCATCTTCAGCGAAGTCATTGTAATTGTAATATATGTCTTTCGAATACACATCATCATCGTATCGAATATACAGATTGACATGATAATGCAATCCTACTGCAAAACCATCTTCCCCTATATAATCTCCCAGTGAATTAGCATTTATCCATGATAGGTTAAGGATTGTGCTTTCTTCTTGATCAAGTCCTAGCATTACGTTCTGAGGAATTCCAGGTTCAAATACTTCAGCAAAAGATACTGATGACTGCATCAACAATAGAATTATTAAAATATAAATAGAAATCCTCTTCATTGTTAACCTCCAGATAGTCTTATAATTTTATGAATTTACAGAATTTCACAGTTTAATTCATTGTATTATACCATATATGCGTTTCCATGTAAAAAAGACTCTTTAAGAGTCTTTTTAATTTCCATTAATAAAATCTATTATTGTTTTCATGAGTTCTTCATGCAGTGGAAGAACTGGATTTTGATATGTTTTTTGATTTTCCGTAATGTCTGTCGGTGCATCCTTCAAGATATGATTCATGCCAGCAATAATTACTGGTTCCAGACCTGTTGCATTCCCGAGCATTTCTGCATCGTTAACTGTTACCTGAAAGTCATTATCTCCTTGGATGATTATCATTGGTGCGGAGATATTCGAATAAACTTCTGTTGGATTATATTTAAACCAAGAAATTAAATATGGCTGAACACTATCTCTAAACAACGCTGCTAATATGTCAGGAACATCGCTTACTGTCCTTCCAGCAACCAGTTCATCTATTATCGGATTAGTGAGATCAGTAACTTCCTTGGGCTGAGGAGAAAGCTGTCTTCGCAATGTTTCATAAGCTGGTTCTCCTACACCCGCAAGTGAAATGTAACCTGAAATATCATTTCTTGATGCTGCAACTGCTGCTATCAAAGCCCCTTCGCTGTGTCCTATAAGATAAACATCTCCAAATCTTTCATCTTTCTTAGCTTTTTCTATCCATTTTTCCAGATCTTCAATATAATCTTCAAACACAAGATCTCTTTCATCTTTTACTAAAGACATGGATTCGGCTATTCCTCTCTTATCATACCTAATTGATGCTATTCCCTCTTTCGCAAGCCCTTCTGCAACCATTTTCAAGCTGTTATTAGAGCCACCAATGGCACTGTTCCCATTTCTGTCTGTCGGCCCTGATCCCTGATGGATTATCGCAACTTTAAAAGGTCCATTTCCTTCTGGAAGTGCAAGCGTTCCATAAATAGTGCCTCCATCTACTTCCAGATTATAGGTTTCTTCAGTAACACCAGTAATTTCCTCTGCTTTCTGGCTGCATCCTGACAATACCATTATTATAACTAAACTTATCGCTATAAATATCTTTTTCATTCAGCACCTCCGTAATAAAGGCCTGAACATAGTCAGGCCTTTACATCATAATTTTATTCTTTATTATTTTATTGGTTCAAGCTTGGACGTAAAGTGTCTGAGAACTTTTGGCTCCCAAGTAATTCTATACCCTTTAAGTGTGTCTTTTCTCTCTTTGATTGCTTTTAGTGCTTCCACTATTACATCAAGATGTGACTGAGTATACACTCTTCTTGGAATAGCAAGTCTTGTGAACTCAAATTCTGATTCTATCTGCTCACCAGTATCAGGGTCATTTCCCATCATATATGAGCCAATATCACAGCTTCTTATTCCAGCTTCAATATATAATTCCAAAGCAAGGGTTTGCCCAGGGAATTCATAGTATGGAATATGAGGAAGTAATTTTTTCGCATCAAGGAAAACTGCGTGACCACCAACTGGAGACTGATAAGATATTCCTGCTTCATCCAGTTTCTCAGCTAAGTATTCCATTTGCCCAATTCTATATTTCAAGAAGTCAAAGTCTGTGCCTTCTTGTAATCCAATAGCCATAGCTTCAATATCTCTGCCTGAAAGTCCACCGTATGAAATAAATCCTTCAAATGGAATTGTTCTGGCTTTAACTGTCTCATAAAGCTCGGCATCATTTTTAATACCTATAAGTCCACCCATGTTGATAATTGCATCTTTCTTTGCACTCATAGTAAATACATCTGCAAAACTGAACATTTCTTTTGCAATGTCCTTGATCGATTTATCTGCATAACCTTCTTCTCTGTTTTTTATGAAGTAAGCGTTTTCAGCGTATCTAGCTGCATCTATACAAACCGGTATGTTATAAGATTTAGCAATTTCTGAGGTTTCTTTCATATTTGCAATAGAAACTGGCTGTCCACCAGCACTATTATTTGTCACAGTAATTATTATCATACCTACGTTTTCTGCGCCGTGCTCTTCGATTAACTCAACAAGTCTCTTGTTATCCATATTACCTTTAAAAGGGTGGAAGGATACAGTGTCAAGAGCCTCAGGAATAACGCAGTCTATAGCTCTAGCACCTGACAGTTCTACGTGAGCTCTGGTTGTATCAAAGTGCATATTTGAAATTGCAACTTTTCCTTCTCTTAAAAATATTGGCATGACAACTTTTTCAGCTGCTCTGCCCTGGTGTACAGGTTGGAAATACTCGTATCCAAAAATATCTTTAGCAGAAACCATCAGATTTTTAAAACTCTTTGACCCTGAATAGGATTCGTCACCAACCATTACCCCTGCCCACTGATTAGCACTCATAGCGCCTGTACCACTGTCAGTCAAAAGGTCAATGTACACATCTTCAGCATTAAGTGAAAAAACGTTGTAATTTGCAGCTTTGATTTTTTCAATTCTCTCTTCTTTTGTAAGAATTTTAATTGGCTCAACCATTTTAATTTTAAAAGGTTCAGCATAATACTTTGACATTTAATCCCCTCCAAAAATTTATTACTTCCTAAACATTACCTTTGAGACCTATCTCTTCGGCTACAGTTCTCATCCCAGTAATTGTCTCTCTGATGACGTCCATAAGATCCATTTCCATCATTGCGATGCCTTCTTCGATGACTTCCCTGTTTACACCTGCTGCAAAAGATTTCTGACCCCATTTTTTCTTTACAGACTTAGGTTCCATATCGAGAATCGACTTACTTGGTCTCATAAGCGCTGTAGCTGCTATAAGGCCAGTTAACTCGTCGACAGCGTAAATAGTTTTTTCCATGATTTCTATTGGCTCAACATCTGTGCAAATTTTCCATCCATGGCTCATTACTCCCCTGATATAATCATCAGGCCAACCTTCCTCCTTTAATATCTGTTCTGTCACTTTACAGTGCTCTTCTGGATATTTGTCATAGTCTAAATCATGAATTAGGCCAATCACTCCCCATTTATCTTCATCTTCGCCAAATAATCTGGCAAAGTGGACCATTACAGCTTCGACTGCCAATGCATGCTTTATCTGGCTGTCATTTTCAACATACTTATTTAATAGCTCAAAAGCCTCTTCTCTGGTAGGTCTACTCAATCATATCCCCCTCTTTCTCTTTTAATTAGATTTTATAAGATATTACGAGCAATTTCAATAGAAATGCTCTTATTTATATAGAGTGAAATGAAATCTACTTCCATTCCCTATTTCACTTTCAACACCATACGTACCTTTATGGGCTTCAATTATTGCCTTTACAATCGAAAGACCAACTCCTGAGCCCGATTTTTCTCTGGAGTGAGATTTTCCAACCTTAAAATACTTATCCCAAATATGAGGTAGATTTTCTTCTGATATTCCTACTCCATGGTCTTTTACGGAGAGCACAACTCCTCCATTTATCTCGTTTACTGAAATTTCTATTTCACGGCTGTCTCCAGAAAAGTTTATCGCATTCAAAATCAAATTATATATAGCCTGAGAAATTCTTTTATTATCAAATTCAGCATCGGTATCTCCACTACCTGTAAGTAAAAAAGTGAAACCATCTTGTTCCTCATAAATCTTAAATCTATCTAAAACTTCGGTAGTAGTTTTGTATAGACTGGTTACCTCTTTTTCAAGTTTATACGCACCAGACTGCAGTCTGGTCATCTCCAACATATCATCTACCAGTGAGGAAAGCCTGTCTGCCTCTTCTATGATGGTTTCAATATGCTCATCTCTCTTCTTACTGTCTTCACCTGATATATCTCTTATTAGTTCACTATAAGATTTTATTACAGTTAATGGTGTTTTTAAATCATGTGTTACATTGGCTATTAAATCTCTTCTTAGTTCCTCGGTTTGCTTAAGTTCTTTGGTTGTAGTATTTAAAGCAGTTGCCAGATTATCAACTTCGGTGTATGAGCCATTATCAAATCTAACATCATAGTCTCCACTTGACAATAACCGAGCTGAGTCAGTTATTCTAATTATTGGTTTTGAAAGTCGTCTCGCAAGCAAAACTGATATTGCCATAGACATAACAATAGAAATAAAAGTTATTATTAAGAGTTGACTCTTTAGTACAGTAATTGTTGAATCTATAGGTTCAAGCATTGAATTAATAAAGAGAAAGTAATTGGACCCTGATGGGTTTTTAAGAATGGCACCATAAATTAAAACAGGATCTCTCACTCTTTCATCAGTTCTTGTATATACGACATAGTCATTTCCAGATTTAAACAATTTTGAAAGAAATTCATTAAAAGTTCCTTCGTTTAGCCTAGGTTGCCTTAGCAAATCAAATAAATCTAAAGGATAAATCAATTTGCCATCCTGGTCTAAAATACTAATGGAGATTCCTTCAGTAAACGAAACCTCGATTAGCGTCTTTTCAAACTCTTCATTCCCGTATAATTCAACTATTCTATTGCCAATTTTTTTGATTTCATTTGCTTTCATCGTTTTATAATAACTATTTAAGAAAACTGTCTGTAAAAGCCATAAGAGCACTAGAATAGCTACCGCAAAAGCTACAAAATATTGCCATAGTTTAAATTTCAATGATTTTCGATCTATTTTCGACATCATCTTCTTCTACTATCCTTTTCTTGAAATTTATATCCAATGCCTCTCATTGTGATGATATAATCGCGGTATACACCAAGGCTATTCCTCAGCATTTTTACATGTGTATCAATAGTTCGATCATCTCCAAAATAATCGTATCCCCATATCTCTCTCAATAGTTGTTCTCTTGTCACTGCCTTATTTTTATTCTCTGCAAGATACACTAATAAATCAAATTCTTTTGGGGTCAATTCAACCCTGTCATTGTCAATATAAACATCTCTTCCTTCCAAATCAATAGACAATCCGTTGAAAACTAATAATTTTTGGGTTTCATTTATATTAGCCCTCTTAACAATAGCATTAATTCTAGCCATAATTTCTTTAGGAGAAAAAGGTTTAACCACGTAGTCATCAATCCCGAGCTCAAATCCAAACAGCTTATCATACTCATCCCCTCTTGCAGATAGCATCAAAACAGGAGTGTCTGAAGTTTTCCTGATTTCTTTTACAGCTGAAAATCCATCCAATTTAGGCATCATAATATCCATTATGATAATATCAAAGCTCTCTTTTTTGCATATGTCAACTGCGTCCATGCCATCGAGTGCTTCAACAACTTCAAAACCTTCAAATTCAGCATATTCGCGTAAAACCGCTCTTATCTTTTCTTCGTCGTCGACGACAAGTAACTTTATCATAACGTCCCTCCGCTATGTTAATTCTACTCTAATAATGTGTAAAGCGTATGAAAATTAATTAAATATTCAAAAGTCTGTCAACTTCAGACAATATTTCTCCTGCTTTGCCAAGTATTACTAAATCAAATTTCTTCCTACTTTCGTTTACATCGTTGATATATACTTTATGTCCATTAGAACGGAAAGGTAAGTTCCCTGCGGGATATACAGTTAAGCTTGTACCAATTACTATAAATAGGTCTGCTTTTTCTGATTCTGTAATTGCTCTTTCCAGTTCGTTCTCAGGTAGCGACTCTCCGAAAAGAACAATATCAGGCCTAAGCTTTCCACCGCAGTATTCACATTTATCCTTTCTCATAAATCTATCTCTGTCTGTCTCTCGTCCACAACTGTCACATTTATATCTATTTATACTCCCATGCAAGCTAATCAGATTCTTTGTTCCAGCGTCGGTATGAAAAGTATCTACATTCTGAGTTATTATGGTTTGCACTAATCCTCTCTTCTCCCACTCTGCCAGTATATAATGTCCTTTATGTGGCTTCTTTTCTTCGTTTGCACTTCTTCTAAGTGAGTAAAATTCATGAAAAGTATCATAGTCTGAAATTATGGCATTCTTTGTTGCCACGACCATTGGGTCATATTTTTTCCAGATGCCATTTCTAGATCTGAAATCAGATAATCCGCTTTCTGTAGACATTCCTGCGCCAGTTAATACAACTGTGTATTTTGACTTCTTAATGTAATCTTTTAGTAATTCGACATTGTATGTTTCCATTAAATTCTCCTTTGCTTTATTTCCTAGACAATGAAAACGCCCCGAAAGACTGGGGCGATTGATTAGTTGCTCAAACAAGTCATCATCTCTTTCTACTTAACAATCATAACTGAGATTCCAATATGGTGTATCACTTTATCTGACACACTACCTAGCAGAGTTCTAGAAAAAGCTCCAAGGCCCCTACTACCCATTATAAGTAAGTCAAAGTTTTCTTCTTCAGCAAATCTAACTATTTCTTCCACAATATCACCAGTTTTGTGTAATGTAGAAAAATCGCCTTCAAAACCTTCAAAGATTTCCTCTGCCTCTCTAAGAACCTTTTCTGCATGATTTAATGCTGTTTTTCCAAGTTCGAGCTTTAGCTCCCTGTTCTGGACATATACATTATCCCAGATGTTTACAACCGTCAGTACAGCTACTTCACAGTTTAATGACGTTGCCAATTGTCGTGCCTTAAACAGAGCTTTCTTAGAGTATTTTGAGCCATCTGCTGCAACCAATATTTTATTCATCTGACTCCCCCCTCTATAAACGAATACAGGATATAACAGTGTTTTACTATAGTACTAATACCCATTTTTACTTTTTTGAAAATGAAAGAGGATCCCTGGAAGGGGAATCCTCTTTCATTAACTTATCTTTGAGATTTATCATATGGTATGCCTTCCGCTTTTGGAGCCCTTGATTTTTTAGATGTAAATGCGAGGACGACCATTGTAGCCAGGTATGGCATCATCTTATAGTAGTTCTGATTAATCCCCAACTTCCATAGAAATGGTATCAAAGAAACCGAATAGGCTACAGTTCGAAGGAATGCAAAGAATAGAGCTGCAAAAAATATCCTCAGTGGTTTCCACTGCCCAAATATCATGACTGCTAGTGCTAAGAATCCAAATCCCGCAACTCCAGAGTGTCCATTAATGTTTCCATCAATTATTCCAACGGAATAAAAGAACCCACCTATTCCACCAAGCACACCAGAAATACTTACTCCTGCATACCTCATTTTGTATACGTTTATCCCTACAGAATCTGCAGCATGGGGATGCTCTCCACAAGCCATCAGCCGCAACCCAAATCTTGTTTTATATAAGACTATTATTGAGATTGCCAGAAATATAAATCCAATTATTACAGTTAGATATGTCTTTTGGAAAAGAATTGGTCCAATTATCGGTAATTTTCCTAAAACAGGAAATTCTCTAATGTAGAAATTCATTCTTGTAGTTATACCATCACTTCCAAAAAACATCTTTGAAAACAAAAGTATTACCGCAGGAATGAGCATGTTAAGTGAAGTTCCAGTTATAACCTGATCTGCTTTCATAGTTACAGATGCAAATGATAGCAGAAGAGAATATATAAGTCCGGCAACTGCGGCAACCAGCATCCCTAAAAGAAGGACTACTTGAGGGTTCATGCCCTGATTCTGAACGAAGTAGACAAATAAAGCTCCAAAAAACGCTCCGAAAAGCATTATGCCTTCTAAAGCAATATTGACAACTCCACTTCTTTCACTGAACATTCCTCCCAACGCAACCAATAGCAAAGGAATTGCCACAGGAAGCATGTTTTGTATCAGATAATATACAGTACTCATCAGCTTGCCTCCTCTTTGCTTTTATCAGTCTCTTCTTCATCTTTTCGACCAAATCTACTTTTAATAAATGCTGCAGCAGCTTCATTCATAATCATTGCAAAAGCAGAAAAATAAATAATTACTGCTATTACAATATCAATTATTTCTGGTTTGAATCCCACAAGACTTGCCAAGGTGCCCCCTCTTTGAATATAGGATATAAAAAGTGCAGAAAAAATTGTACCAAGTGGGTGAGCACTTCCCAAGAGAGCTACGGCAATTCCATTAAACCCGTTAGCTGCAATGATATTTATTGGCTCGTAGGTCATACTACTTCCTGCAATTGCTGACGGGGCAAGTATAGCGAAAGCACCCCCAAGACCCGCAAGGCCACCAGCAATACCCATTGTTAAAATAATATTAGTTCTTCCTTTCATCCCAGCATATTCTGCAGCATGTTTATTAAATCCGGTAGCTTTTAGCTCATATCCAAAAGTTGTTTTTTGTAATACTATATATAGCATAATCCCAATAATTATCGCTAATACAATTCCAAAATTGACGTTTGAACCAGTTATCCCCAATGAAGGGATTTGAACTTCAGATGGCAGGTAGCTTGTTCTGGTCTTTGTCGAAACGTACATAACAGAATTTCCTTGTATAAGCATATCAACAAAATACATGCCTATGTAGTTGAACATTATTGAAGTTATAACTTCGTTAACATTGAGTAATGCTTTAAAAATCCCCGGAATTAACCCCCATATTATTCCTCCGACCATTCCAGCAATAATTGCTACTATCCAGTGTATAGAGCTTGGAAGATTCCACATAAATCCTACATAAAGAGCAAAATATATACCCATGGTATACTGCCCAGATGCGCCAATGTTAAACAAACCCATTTTAAATGCAAATCCAACTGCAAGACCAGTCATTAAAATAGGAGTCGCAAAATAGAATACATCCCCTACCCTTCTAAGCCCTCCGACTAGAATATATCTAAATCCTGCAACTGCATTACCCGGAGATGCGGCAAGCATAACAATAAATCCAAAAATCAGACCAAGAAATATGGCCATCATAGCTGAAGTAAATGAGTTAAGGCCTGTACTTCCTATTATTTCTTTAATATTGTGTTTTAGTTTTGGTATAGGGCTCTTGCTATCCTGCATTCTCATTCTCCTTTAAAGCATTTCGTTTTGCCCCTGACATGTAAAGACCAAGCTCCTGTACTGTAGTCGTCTTAGGATCCAATTCTCCAACAATTTCACCTTCAAACATAACTAAAATCCTATCGCTTACATCCATAACTTCATCCAGTTCAAGTGATACAAGCAAGACACCTTTTCCTGAGTCTCTTCTCTCTACTAATTGTCTGTGTATATATTCTATTGCTCCAACATCGAGGCCTCTCGTTGGCTGAACAGCTACTAAAAGAGTATGTTCTTTGTCAATTTCTCGGGCTACAATTGCCTTTTGCTGATTTCCTCCTGACATACTCCTCGCAGGAGTAATAGGTCCCTGTCCACTTCTTATATCAAATTTATCAATCAGCTTTTCAGCATATTCTCTTACTTCATGGAATTTTATAAATCCTTTACTTTGAAACTGAGGCTGCCAATATCGCTGCAATACCAGATTTTGCTCTAAGGTGTAATCCAGCACGAGGCCATGTTTATGCCTATCTTCTGGTATATGACTCATTCCAGTGACCGATCTCTTTCTTATAGTAGCTTTGGTAATATCTACTCCCATAAGCTCTATTGTTCCTGACAAGGCTTTTTCAAGGCCTGTCAGAGCGTGTACAAACTCCGTTTGCCCATTTCCATCTATTCCTGCCAGGCAGACAATCTCTCCTGCTCTTACATCAAATGACACTCCTCTGACTGCATTGTTTCTATGGGTCTTTGATGCAACCGTCAAATCCTTTACAGAAAGTACCACCTTATCAGGTTCTCTTTCTTCCTTCTCGACAGTAAATGTGATATCTCTCCCAACCATCATCTTCGAAAGCTCTTCTTTACTAGTAGTATCAACATCAACAGTTCCCATGTACTTTCCTTTTCTTAAAACAGTACATCTGTCAGCTACTTCCATTATTTCATTTAGCTTATGTGTAATAAAGAGTATCGACTTTCCTTCATTTGCAAAGTCGCGCATAATCTGCAGTAACTCTTTAATCTCTTGAGGAGTCAGAACAGCTGTAGGTTCATCAAATATAAGAATTTCATTATCTCTATAGAGCATTTTTAAAATTTCAACTCTCTGTTGCATACCTACTGTTATATCCTCAATAAGAGCATCTGGATTTACTTTTAGACCGTACTTTTCGCTAAGTTCAGTGACTTTTTCCTTAGCATGTTGTTTTTGTAGAAAACCCATTTTGTTTGGTTCAACACCCAAAATTATATTTTCGAGCACAGTAAATATCTCCACCAGTTTAAAATGCTGATGGACCATACCTATTCCAAGGGCATTTGCATCATTTGGATTATTTATCTTTACCACTTCACCATTTTTTCTTATTTCACCAGATTCTGGCTGATAAAGTCCAAATAATACGCTCATAAGTGTCGACTTACCTGCACCATTCTCGCCTAACAGAGCGTGTATTTCTCCCCTCTTCAATTTTAAAGTAATGTTGTCATTAGCAATTATACCAGGAAATTCTTTTGTTATATTGAGCATTTCAATAATATAATTTTCCACGTCAACCTCTTTTATAATATATTTTCAACTTAAACACGATAACATATGACAATTTAATGATACCCAAGTAATAATGTAAAGTAAACGGCCTTGTGTTAGAGAATATGAAAAAAAGGAGAAACTTTCGCCTCTCCTCTTCATTTCATCTAACAAGGCTTAAATCAGTACTCTATAAAATAGATTCTATTACCTTGTAGTTACAACAACTTTTCCTAAACCTAAACCATTTGTAAGCTCATCTTTAGTAGCATATCCACTAGCATCTTCAACGTCAATTTCTCTTATTACGCTAACGCCGCCAGATACTAAACTTGCATATAGCACATCGTACTGAGCTTTGTCAAAACTTTCAAATCTGTCAAATGCATCTCCATCTGGGTCTCCAATTACAACTGTTGGCAAACCTACTCCATTGTTTTGTGCGCTAAATACAGTTGTAGTTCCACCAAAGTTTGCCCAGGAATTATTTTTGTAAATTGATTCAAGTACACTAATTACAGAAGGTGCTAGCCCTTTTGTTGAAGAAGTAATAACAGTATCACTGTCGTACCTTTGGTCTACGTCAACACCAACAACTTTGGTACCTGCTTCAGCTGCTGCGGACATAACGCTCTTACCTACCGCTCCACCGCAAGCAAATATAACTTCTACACCCTCTTGATACATAGTCCTTGCAGTAGCTTTGTTGGTATCATTTTCTTCAAAGTTACCAGTGTAATGATAAGTAACTTTTATTGCACCATCAGCAAGTCCTAATTCGGCAGCTGCATCTTCAGCACCCTGAAGGAATCCATATCCAAATGCTTGGACTGCTGGTACTGCCATACCGCCCATGAAACCAAGATTTCTCATTCCATCTTTTACAACTGCATATCCTGCAAGATACCCAGATTGTTCTTCGGCATAAACAATACTTGCTACATTACTCTTTGTTTCAAATTCAGTATAGTCCGCATTGTGTGGTGCACCATCTAGAAGTATAAACTTTACATCCGGATATTTGGTCTGAGCTTCAAATATTGGGACTTCAAATAAGAACCCCGGTGTTACAACAACTTTGGCTCCGCCTGTAACAGCCAGGTCAATTGCTGCTAGGTAACCTGCATCTGATGCTTCTTCAGGTTTAATGTAAGTGTGAGAAATGCCTTCAGCTTTTGCAAAAGCTACAACACCCTCCCATGATCCCTGATTAAATGATTTGTCGTCAATGTTACCTTTGTCAGTGATTAGAGCGATTTCTGTTCCGCTACCACCGTCTGAAGTCGGTGTGCTTGTACATCCAGCTAAACTCACAACCACCAACATGATTGCCATGGCAATCGCCAGTACTCTTTTCATTATTTTACCCCCTTAAATTTGGTTCTATTATGACCCTGAATAAATTATATCTCCAATTCGCAGGATTATCAATACCAGCAGTATCCTTATCCTGTAAAATGGACTTTCAGAGTAATCTTAACATGGATATAATACCCATTATTGCCAATTTTCAACAGTAATACGTAATTTTACTAATCTATTACCTACCTTTAGTGCCGAAATTAATAGTCAATACTCATTTTTTGACATGTAATTTCATTATCAATCGCCTAAGATTTTAACGAAGGATAAAGATACAATATTAGGCTACCAAATAATTATATACATTTTACTAAAAATTCACTAATTTAAGACATTTACTGCTATAATGTAATCAATAGAATAAGGTATCGTATTAAGGAGGTGTGTTATGAGTAAATTTAAAGAATACCTGACAATGTTCAAAGAATTCTTTGGTGCAGCGACAGACTTCAACAGGCGTTCGAGAGAAATTATGGTAAAAGAAGCACACGATGTTATGGATGAGTTCATCCTTTTGTGTTACGGGGATCTTTTGGGAATACCTTTCCCAACATCTTACTATTCTCTAGAACTTTTGCCACTAATAGCTGAAGACCTTGATGGATGGCAATTCAGGATGATAAGTAAAATGTATATCTGGCAACAAAAATGGGCAGATTTCGGGCTTGATGCTGAAGGAGGTAACTAAAGAATAAATTTATATTTTTTGGGGGTAAGGGCGGCGTTGGTAAAACGACCGGTAGTGCCTCGTATGCCCTTCATTCGGCACAAAGTGGACTCAAAACTCTGTTGGTTTCTACAGACCCAGCACACTCAACTTCCGATATCTTCGACAAACAGATTGGAGAAACTATTGGTGAATTATATCCAAATCTCGATGCTATAGAAATAAGTGGAGCTAAAGAAAGTGCAATTTACATGAACGGAGTTAGAGAAAGCCTTAAAAACATAGTCAGTCCTATAATAGTCGCAGAGATTAATAAGCAAATTGATGCAGCATCAATCTCTCCTGGAACTGAAGAGGCTGCACTATTTGATAAAATGATTGAAATAATTGTCCTTGAAAACGACAACTACGACAGAATTATCTTTGATACAGCTCCAACAGGACACACCGTAAGACTGTTAAGTCTACCCGAACTTCTAGGCGGGTGGCTTGAATCTCTGATTGAAAAGAGAGAGAAATCCATCACTATAATGTCTATGGCTATGAATCAAGCAAAAAAAACAAAAGAAAACATTGAAAGTGATGAGGTCATAAAGATTTTACGTAAGAGATACGAAAGAGTATCACAGGCAAAAGAAATTATGACTAACAAGGATTTGGTCTCCTTTATGTTCGTAATCAATGCTGAAAAACTTCCTATAGATGAAACTAAAAAAGCAATCAGCATCTTAGAAAAATATAATATTACTATTGAAGGAGTTATTGTCAACAAACTTCTTCCAGACGACCTAAAGGATGATTTCTGGATTAAGAAAAAGCAGGATGAAAATATGTATCTTGATATCATAAAGGATACATTCAAGGATAAGAGGATATATAAGCTTCCTATGCTGAAAGATGATATAAATTCTGAAAACCTTGCTCAGATAGCTGACAAATTTAATATATTCGAGAATTCAGCACAATAATTTATGCAGTTCTTCTTGCATTATTATTACATTCGTGTTATGCTTAGCTGGAGCTTAATCGAAAAGAAAGTAACGCAGAAAACGTCTCTATACTTGCTATTCATAATAGTTACGGTTTCGTGATTTGTAA
>JAVEXI010000034.1:0-18288 GCA_034004165.1 Gudongella sp.
CGCTCTTCCGATCTGAGATAATAGACAAATTTATAATGCAGGCTGAAAGAATAGTTACATATAGACCAGCTTTTATAGAATACGAGCTTAGGGCAAGGGCACATAAGAAAGAATGGGACTTCATGTCCTATAATAATGACTTCAAAATTGAGTTATCAGATCTAAAAGAAAATCTAAGGGAAGGAGACCTTTTAGTTCTGGGAAACCCTAATAATCCTACAGGGCTAAGAATTGAAGAAGAAAAGCTCAGGGCAATTTACAGTATAGTGGTTGAGAAAAAGGGCTTTTTACTATTGGATGAAGCCTTTTATGAATTTGCCCCAATAGACTATGATTCTATTGAAATTTTCAGGGATGAAGGCTATAAGAGACTGGTTATAATTAGAGCAGCAACTAAATTTTTCTCTTTGCCAGGCATCAGGCTGGGATATGCCTGCACAGAAAAATCCAACGTAGAAAAACTAGGTAAGATAGAGCTACCCTGGTCCATAAATAGCCTGGCTGATCTTGCAGGTCAATTTATCTTCCAAGACAAAACTTATGTAGATAAATCCAGGACATATATTGAGAGAGAAAGAGAGTACATTTATAAAAATCTAGAGAAGATAGATGGCTTAGAGCCCTATAAAACTGATAGTAACTTCATGTTAATTAGGTTAAATAGCTGGACTGAAGAAGAAGTCTTTAAATTTTTACTAGAAAAAGGGATATTAATAAGAAAATGTTCTACTTTCCCAGGATTGAAGGGAAATTATGTAAGAATAGCCATAAAAGATAGGATGAATAATGAGAGATTAATTACCGTATTTAATCAGCTAAAATAAATAGCTTTCAGATTTAAGTGGGGTGTGAATATGAGATGTCCCGTTTGTAATAATGAGATGGAACAAGGATACTTGCAAGGGATGAAGAGAGTAGCATGGGTAAAAAAACAACATAGAGTTTCTTTACATCCAAAACAAGGAGAAATTCTACTCGAAAATAATTCAATTAAAGATTTTGTTTTTACATCTTGGATTTGTAAAGAATGTAGGAAAATTTTGGTCGATTATTCGGACAAGGAAATCAAAGAAGGATAATTCTATATCGAGATGAACAAAACCACCAAGACAATGCAGATTTAGGTATAATTGTGGTAAGCAATGCATGAGAGATCAAAGGCACTTAAATATAAATCAAAACTTTGAATCAGGGGAGGAGTAATTAAATTGAAGAATTGGAAATTAGGCTCTATAATACTTCTAGTTATTCTTTCAATTATAATTTGGGTTGCATCAGGTATGTTGTTTTCAAGAATAAATAAGTGGATTAACTATCCAATAGCAATCATAGTTCTTATTGTTGGACTAATTTATATTAACAAAAATTATAATTCAAAGAATTCTTAAATTGAATGTATAATGGGCCCACGGGGACAGTCCCCGTGGGCCGTTTTATGGCCTGTAACCTAGTTCATTAAGCCGTTTCTGTTCTTCCTGAACGTACCACTGTGCATCATGTTCGTAAAATGATATTTCAGGTCTTCCTGCTGTAAAGTTCATTACGACAATACCTATATGGTCTTCTTCAGCATTAAAAACTGGATAATAGGTGAACTCATCATAGTTATCCATTCCTACTCCTATGCTTGAGTAGAAGAACACCATGGAGTCCCTCCCTGAAATACCAGAAATCATTATTCCATGCTCTGGATCATTTCCCAATCGTTCAACTTCAACATAGTTGTCTTCTCCTGTCATATAAGGGGGATTGTACTGGTATATGGAACTGCCAAAAGGAGCCGTTCCTGGCTCGTGACTAAGAATTACATATGCACCTGATGCGCCAATTCTAACAAAAGATAAATCCAACACCGGTCGAGAAGTAATTTGTACTAATCGACCTTCTTCCACTACATATAGACCACCTTCACCGTAAATACCAGATCCACGACTGTCGTATATTCCACCGTGGTGCTGTCTAACCATAGGGTACCCTTCATACGGTGCATTTTCCAGCGGGATGTTGTAAGTGTCAGTTGTCGTCCAATCGGATACTTGTACACCTTGTATGATTCCGTTTTCATTATCTTTGCTGTATAAAATAGCCAGTCCGTTTTCAAATCCAATAAAGGTAGTGTTCTCTGGTAGTTGATGAGTTATCATATCTTGTTCTGTGAACAAATATACCGTGTTGTCGATAACAATGAGAAGCTTTCCATTATCCCACAAGTATGACTCCCATTCTTGTAGATTATCTATTTTGAAATCTTTACCTGAGGCGATTATATCAGTATTGACTCCATCAGTTGCAATTAAGCTAACTCCATCTTCGTGCCAAACTCCTAGAAAATCACTTCCGCTCAACGTAGTGAAATAATATATTCTCTTAGGTTGAGCTAAAGCCTCATAATTCCATTCAGTTATTATGGTTTCTTCTAGGGATAGTGCATCGAGCTTATACAGAATGCTGGAATCATCTTTGTTTACCCAGGCGTAGAAATATTCTGTTTCGACAGTAGGATAAGTAGTATTGCCACTGATTCCAGATAGATCGCTGGTGCTGAATACTACACTCTCCATTTGTGCTGTTATTTCTCCGTTTTCCGTTCCACTGTAATATACGGGATATATTTTTGTGCCAAAATCTACAAACTGCTCAGTTGTAAAGACCTCTTTTTCTAGAAGGTATTGAGCTATAGTTATAGATCTACTTTGATCTTTAAAATAAGGGAGGCGCATAAAACGAGTGAGTATGCTGACCGCATCTGCTCTGGAAAAGTTTGTAGCCAAAGATTCCTGGCCAGTTTGATCAATTGAATCTAGCTCATCTTCTTTGCCAACACCAGTTGATATGAAGTCGTCAAAGCCTGCTGAAACACGGCTTAATAAAGTTGCAAACTGCCAGTAAGTAACATTATTCAAGCTTCCGTAATGTGTAGCATCAATCCCATTGGTGATTTTGTTTTTGTAAAGCCATCCAACATAGGGGTCCGCCCATATTGGAACGTCAACAAAAGGATGCTTATTTGATTGAGCCATAGCATTTTTCTCTTCGCCCATAAATCGGACAATTAAGGCTGCTGCTTCGGCCCGGTTGAGATGCCTGTCCAGTTCAAATCCTTTATCTGTACCCAAGAACAAGCCCAGACCTTTTAGCATATTTGCCTGATCTTCTGCCATATTATTAATTCCTTGTGTGACAATATTTGAGCTGACTACTCCCATATTATCTGGCACGATAGCAAATGTAGTTGTAATGCTCAATATCATAATCAAAGTTATAGCAAATATTGCAATTCTCTTTAACATAGACTCAACTCCTTAATCTAAACTTTTCTACTATAAATGGAAGTTTTATTTATTTAGATTATAGCATAATAAATAACAGAATAGAGTAGAGAGAACGGAAAGGATACCATAATGAATTACCGTGGCAAATTATGGGTATCAAATAAAGGTATATCAGTGTTTATATTATTGAACAGGAGGTGCGGTAATGAAGCTAGCTATATCCTTGATAATTATTGTCCTGATTGGTATCTATCTTGTGACTTCATGGAATAGATTTAAAAGACTAAGCATTCTTGTTGACGAGGCGTTTGCAACAATGGATATTTACCTGAAAAAAAGATGGGACCTGGTACCTAATATGGTCAATGTCGTAAAAGGCTACACTAAACACGAGTTGGAAGTATTTACTGAAGCAATAAAACTTCGTTCAGAAGCATATTCTAAAATGAATATGAACGAAAAAATAGGACTTGAAAGCAAGCTTAGTGCAGCTATCCCAAGTATTTATGCACTGTCAGAAGCTTATCCAGATTTGAAATCAAACGAGAATTTTATTGAATTAAGCAGGTCCCTTACAAGAATTGAAGAAGATATTTCTCAGTCAAGAAAGTATTACAATGGGGCTGTAAAGAAATATAATACAGCGGTGTCGTTGTTCCCGGGAAATATTGTCGCAGGCATGTTTAATTTTAGCACAAGACCGCTTTATGAAATAAGTGAAGGAGAAAGAGAAGTAGTAAATGTTTCATTTGAGTAGGTGTACAAAATGAAAAAAAGAATTCTGTTTCTGGTACTTTTCTTATTGATTTTTACCACTGGTATTTCATATGCTCAGGAATACACCATAGACAGCTATCACATAAAAATGGAAGTAAATGAGGACAATTCCTTCAATATTACTGAGAGTATTGGGGCTAATTTTTATGTGCAGAAACATGGAATTATCAGGGAGATTCCCAGAGTAAATGAAGTTGTGAGACTGGATGGAACAAGATACAAAAACAGGGCAAAGATTAAGGATATTTCTGTCACTGATAAAGTGAAAGTGTCAAACAGTGGCACAAACAAAGTGATAAGAATAGGCAATCCTGACAAAACACTCATTGGCGAGAAATACTATGAAATATCGTATACCTATATTCTAGGCGATGATAAAACAAAAGAATATGACGAACTGTATTTCAATCTTATTGGAGACGGATGGGACACCAGTATAGATAACATTTCCTTCGAGATAAATATGCCCAAGAAATTTGACGAAGAGAAGATAGGTTTTTCTTCTGGACGAACCGGTTCCGTATGGGGTTACGACCTGGTAGATTACGTTGTAGAAGGAAACAGTATTAAAGGAAAATACACAGAAATGTTAAGGGCGGGAGAAGCTTTCACCATAAGGCTTGAACTGCCTGAAGGATATTTTACCCCGAGGACTGACATCTCAAAATGGCACCCTTTCATGTCGGGGTTTACAATGCTAATCTCATTTGTAGTGTCTTTTATTATATGGCTTACCAGAGGCAGACAGGATGAAATTGTTGAGACAGTCGAATTCTATCCACCTAATGACTACAACAGCCTGGATACAGCTTTTTTCTATAAGGGTGAAGTCAACTCACAGGATATAATATCTCTTCTGATTTACCTTGGGAATAAAGGATATCTGACTATCGAGGAAATAGATAAAAAAGGATTTTTAAGTAGAAAAAATGATTTTAGAATTCATAAAGGGAAGCCTTACGATGGGAAAAACAGAGCTGAAAACCTATTTTTAAAAGGACTATTCAATAAAGGCGACATTGTTTCTGCAAGTGATTTGAGAAATAGTTTTTATATTACTGTGCAGGAGATAAATAAGATAACTAATGATAGAAAAAATAAAAATATGATTTATATTTATAAAACGATGCAAAAACTATTAATTCGTCTGATGATGCTTCTGACAATAGTCGTAGTAATTGGGATTCCTCTGTATGAATATTTTGACGGATTTGCAGGTGTAATCGTAGGAATAGTTTTTGTTGTATTTTTTATTATGCTTTTAACACCTATAAAAATAGGTGAATCTTATAGATTTATTCACGTTTTCATAACCCTTACATTCCTTGTTATCGCTGGTGCTATGTTACATTTTGTCGGAGAACTTAAAGAACTTATTCCTAAGGGATCAGGTGTTTTGATTTATGGCTTGGCATTTTTACTTCTATTCATTATGAATTTCCTCGCTACCAACCTAACTATACGTACTTCATTTGGGGCACAGATTCTTGGGAGAATAAGAGGGTTTAAGCGATTTATAGAGTTTGCAGAAAAAGAAAGAATCGAAGAACTGATAGAAGATAATCCACAATATTTTTATCATATAATTCCATATGCGTATGTTCTGGGTGTGTCGAGCAGGTGGATAGACAGATTTGAAACATTGAACATTAAAGAAGCCCCAGAATTTTATCACGGGAGTAATTTTAATTCTCGAACATTTAGCAAATTTATGAATAACACCGTGTCATATGCAAATAATTCACTTGCGTATACGCCGTCCAGCAGCGGAGGTTCTTCAGGTGGAGGATCATCTGGAGGAGGTTCTGGTGGAGGCGGAGGTAGTTCGTGGTAACAAAAAGAGCCCACGGGGACTGTCCCCGTGGGCTCTTTTTATATGGTGCGGCAAAAGGGACTCGAACCCCCACCCCTGTGACAGGACTAGAACCTGAATCTAGCGCGTCTGCCAGTTCCGCCACTGCCGCATGGAACATTATTCATTATATAAAATAATTTTGTTTTTTACAACTAATTTTTCAAACCTCTAAAAATGCACAATACAACTATTAGTTGTATAAAAATCAACTAATAGTATATAATTTTATACGGAAAACAACCTCTAGTCCAAAGGGTTTTTCTGTATAGAGATTGGGTAAGAGCTTTATGTGATTAGGCAATGTAAAATGGAGGGGATTTTATGGCTAAGAAGAGATTCCTTGTGGACTACAAGGAAGGCGTTATGTCCAGTTATAAGATAATAGTTGACCGCGAAACAGGAGTAAACTATCTCTATGTAAGTGAAGGATATGGAGGAGGACTTACTGTCCTTGTAGATAAGGATGGCAAGCCAGTCGTAACACCTATGGGAAGGTATCCTTACTGATGAAAAAGACTGTCATTGTTGCAATTGCAGCTGTAGGGCTGATGTCTGTAGTTGATGGGATTATCAGCCCTGGATACTTTTCGAAGTCGGTCGTAAAATTATTTCTATTTCTACTACTTCCTGTAGTTGCAGGATTGGGAATCAAGGATTTTAGGAAACTCTTTAAGGCAGGAGACAAAAGAGAACTCTTAAAATCCATACTACTTGGTCTGGGTGTATACGCTCTGATAGTTGTAGCTTACATATTTCTCTCACCATTTTTAGACCTTGCAGGAATAAGGAATATGCTTGAGACAGATATTGGAGTAAGCAGGGATAACTTCATCATCGTTGCAATATATATTTCGCTTATGAACTCACTCCTTGAAGAGTTTTTCTTCAGGGGATTCATTTTCTTATCGTTATTGGAAAATACGACGCGCATTAAAGCTCATATCATAAGCGCTGGACTATTTGCAGTCTACCATGTTGCTATTTTGCGTGGCTGGTTTAATCCAATAATATTTGTGCTTGCTATGGCTGGCCTCTTTATTGGCGGAATAATATTTAATCTTCTAAACGAGAGAAATGGAAACATAATATCCTCTTGGATGGTGCATATTGGCGCGAATCTCGCCATAAACACTGTTGGTCTAATAATGTTCAATATAATTTAGTGATATTTTACCTCCTTCGGGTATCTATTTAAACGGAACTAAAGAAGGAGGTTTTTTTATGAAAAAAGTTATAGTGCTAATTGAAAACCTGTTCGATGAGCAGGAACTTGTATATCCTTACCACAGATTGAGAGAGGATTATGAAGTGCACCTGGTTGGACCTGAAAAACACGCAGAGTTTGCCAGTAAATCTGGATTCAAGATGAAAAGCACTCACAGTTCAATGGAAGTAAAAGCAGATGACTACGAGGGAATTCTGATTCCAGGAGGTTTTTCGCCAGATTATATGAGAAAGTCAGAAGCGACAAAAAAATTGGTATCAGACTTTGACAAACAGGGAAAACCAGTTGCTGCAATCTGCCATGGTGGCTGGATGCTTGCTTCATGTTGCGATGTAAAGGGTAAAAAAGTTACCTCTGTGGCAAGCATAAAGGACGACATGGTGCATGCTGGCGCTGAGTGGGTAAATGAAGAAGTTGTCATAAGTGGGAACCTCATAACAGCAAGAGGACCATTAGATTTGGCTGCTTTTGTTAAGGCATTTGTAAAAGAACTTGAAGAAAAGAAATAATTATACTTGACACCATAACTTTATCGCTATAGAATAGTAAAAAGCGATGATGAGGACGAGTAAATTCTGAAGGGTCGAAAGAGAGGGAAGTTCACCGGCTGAAAGACTTCCAGCGATACCCAGTTTTGAAAACCACCTCGAAGCACTGCCCTGAAATCAGTAGGGGCCAGCGGTTGCTACGTTAAAGCAAACATTCTGTCATGTATTTAGGTGGAAGCGGGTATATACACTCGTCCTTTTTTAAGGACGGGTGTTTTTGTATATAAAGGGAGGTTAATGTATGAAAGTTGCAAAATTTGGAGGAAGTTCTCTTGCAGATGCCGTGCAGTTCAGAAAAGTGAAGGATATTGTCGATGCAGATGAACAAATTGCAGTTGTAGTTCCGTCTGCTCCTGGCAAGAGGCACGCAAAAGACCACAAAGTTACAGATCTTTTATATATGTGCCATCAACTGTCATCGCACGGACTTAACTTTGATGATGTCTTCGATTTAATTCAAAACAGATTTCAGGGAATCACAAAGGAACTGGAGCTTAGCCTTCCTATAGAAAGCATCCTGTCCGAGATTAAGAGCAGAATAAGAGATGGAGCATCCAGAGACTACTGTGCAAGCAGGGGAGAGTATATAAACGGTTTAATTCTATCTGATTACCTTGGACTCAATTTTGTAGATGCTGCTGAACTCATTAAGTTTGACGCTATGGGACAGCTTGACGAACAAAGAACGCGATTTTCTATTGCTGAAAGGTTAAAAAATGACCAAAAGGCAGTAGTCCCAGGATTTTATGGATCCCTTGACGATGGAACCATAAAGACCTTTTCCCGCGGAGGTTCCGACGTTTCAGGTGCCATAATCGCTGATGGTATAGCGGCTGAACTGTATGAGAACTGGACCGACGTATCAGGCTTTTTAGTTGCAGACCCAAAGATTGTAGGTGGAGCAAAGCCAATAAGAATAGTGACATATAAGGAACTTCGTGAACTTTCATATATGGGTGCGCCAGTTCTTCATGAAGAGGCAATATTCCCTGTTAGACGATTGGGAATACCAATAAATATTAAAAACACCAACAGTCCGGATTACGAGGGAACTCTCATAGTACACGACCAGTGGGAAGAAAAAAATGTAGGTAGCATTACAGGAATAGCTGGAAGAAAGGATTTCACAGTAATTTCAGTAGAAAAAACCCTAATGACTGCAGAAAAAGGATTTTTTAGAAAACTTGTGTCAGTGTTTGAAACAAATGATATAACCATTGAGCATATGCCTTCTAGTATAGATTCTGTTTCCGTAATTGTGTCGGATACCGATCTAAATGGTAAATTAAAAAAGGTAATCGAGGAAATCCAGATATATTGTAATCCTGACAACATAATCTCTTTCCCAAACATGGCTCTTATAGCTGTAGTTGGAAGGGGAATGATAAGTACCAAGGGTATCTCTGCAAAGATATTTACTGCACTATCTATGGGTGGTGTAAATATAAGAATGATTTCGCAGGGATCCAGCGAACTGAACATAATAATTGGCGTCGAAAATAACGATTTTGAAAAAGCAATAGAGGCTATTTACAAAGCCTTTGAATAAAATGAGGGAGGCAGGAACAATGAAAAAGTATAATGTAGCTGTAGTAGGAGCGACGGGGCTAGTTGGTAGAACCATACTGAGTATCATGGAGGAGAGAGGGTATCCTGTTGAAACCCTTAGATGTCTTTCTTCAAAGAGATCAGCGGGACAAATAGTCCAATTTGCAGGGAAAGATATAGTTGTTGAAGAGCTTACAGAAAGTTCATTTGATGCAGGCGTAGATATTGCTTTTTTTGCAGCCGGTGGAGCAGTCAGCGAAAAATTTGCACCGATTGCTGTTGAAAAAGGAGTAGTTGTCATTGATAACAGCAGCGTGTTCAGAATGAATCCCGACGTACCCCTTGTAGTTCCAGAAGTAAACGGAGAAGATATATTTAAGAATAAGGGTATAGTTTCAAATCCAAACTGTTCGACTATCCAGTGTATGCCGCCACTTAAGGCATTACAGGAAAAATATGGTATTAAAAGGGTAATTTATTCAACATATCAGTCAGTTTCAGGTTCTGGATTAAACGGACTGAAAGATTTAGATGAAGGCCTTGTAGAATTTTATCCATATCCAATTCAGTATAATGTTCTACCTCATATTGACGTGTTCCTTGAGAACGGATACACAAAAGAAGAAATGAAGATGATTGAAGAGACTAGAAAAATACTTGGTGATCCTGATATGAAGATAACTGCTACTACTGTGAGAGTACCGGTCAGGTTTGCACATAGCGTATCTGTTAACGTAGAATTAGAAAAAAGTTTTGATATTTCTGAAGTCAAAGAAGTTCTAAGTGCTTTCCCTGGAATCATCGTGAAGGATGATCCGAAGAATGACATGTATCCAATGCCCATAGACGTAGAAGGAAAAGATGAAATCTTTGTTGGAAGAATCCGAAGGGACTTCAGCCTTGAAAACGGGCTGAATATTTGGATTGTAGCGGACAACATAAGAAAAGGAGCTGCTACAAATGCTGTTCAGATTGGAGAAATAGTTGCTAAAGGGAGGATTGGGTAATGGTAAAACTTGGGATGCTCGGTTTTGGAACTGTTGGACAGGGCGTCGCTGATATCTTAGAGAGAAGAAGAGAGGATATCGCTCTTATCGTGGGTGAGAGTGTTGAACTCAAAAAAGTTCTCGTCAGAGATTTAAGTAAAGATAGAAAAATTAGTCTGCCAGAAAATACCCTTACTATTGATTCCAATGAAGTAATCCTGGATGAGGAAATTAGCGTGATTATCGAAGTGACTGGGGATTTGGAAGACAGCTATAAATACATTAAAAAAGCACTTCTAAATGGCAAACACGTAGTAACTGCCAATAAGGCTGTAGTTTCGGCATATTTTGAGGAGCTTTCACACTTAGCAGAACAGAAAGGACTATATTTCCTTTATGAAGCCAGTGCAGGAGGAGGAATCCCTTTCATTAAGCCACTGAAAGATGCCATTAGATTGAACAATTTAAAGAGCATAAAGGGTATTCTTAATGGAACATGCAACTATATGCTTACTAAGATGACGCATGAAGGTATGGATTATAATGAAGTCCTTAAAGAAGCGCAAGATCTTGGATACGCGGAAGCAGATCCTTCAGCTGATGTAGATGGAATAGATACCATGAGGAAACTGAGAATTATTGGAACACTTGCACTAGGAGCATCTATTGCCGAAGATGATATTATTTGCGATGGAATAAGCAAACTATCAGCCTTCGACATAAAAATTCTCAAAAATCATGGATATGTAGTGAAATTAGTTGGAGAAGCTAAAGAAGTCGAAGACGGGTATACTGCTATAGTACAACCAGTAGCGATTCCTATCGGCAATGGCTTTGCAGGTGTAAATGGTGCTCTTAACACGGTCTCTTTTGCAGGAGATAATGTGGGAGATTTGAGCTTTACAGGCGCAGGAGCAGGAATGCTTCCAACTGCCAATGCGGTCCTTTCAGATGTGATGGACTGTATACTGGACAGCCAATCCATAGAATCTCCTTTGAGATCCAAGTCGCTTAAAAACAAAAATGATTCCTTAAAAGGAAATTATTACGTCAGATTTACAGGTGACTATGACTCAGATTCTATTAGCGGGTTATTTATAAAGAATGAGCTTAGTGATTCCGAGCCATTTGCAGTTATAACTGAAGAGATTGGACTTAACGATCTTCTAGATCTTATTGCTGGATTTGGAATAGATGATTATTGTGTTGCAAAAATAGGGGAGTGAAGGACGAATGAATTACTGCAGTACCAGAAATAAGGATATCAGTGTTTCTGCCAGTGAGGCGATTTTAAAAGGTATTTCTGATGATGGTGGTCTGTTTGTACCTGTAAGTTTTCCAAAGCTTCCTACACTGGAGAGTTTGAAAGATAAGGACTATATTGAGCTCTCCTGTGAAATACTAAAGCTGTACCTGGATGATTACACCGTTGAAGAGATTGAGGAAGCTGCATATGGGGCTTATAGCAATAAATTTGAAACCGAAGACATTGTCCCAGTTGTCGAGGCAGGTGGGGTTCATTTCCTCGAATTGTTCAGAGGCCCGACACTTGCATTTAAGGATATGGCACTTCAAATGCTTCCGTACCTTTTGAAAACAGCTATAAAAAAACAAGGCGAAACTAAAGAAGTTGTTATTCTGGCTGCCACTTCGGGAGACACTGGTAAAGCTGCACTTGAGGGATTCAAAGATGTTGAGGGTACCAGAGTGGTTGTGTTTTTCCCAGAAAATGGAGTAAGTGAGATACAAAGGCTTCAGATGCTTACTCAAATGGGTTCAAACACTTATGTTAGTGCTGTAAAGGGAAGCTTTGACGATGCTCAGAGTGGTGTAAAAGAAATATTCAACGACAGGGAATATAATGATTCCCTAATGGACAAAGGTTTTATGCTGACTTCAGCCAATTCTATAAATGTTGGAAGGCTCATACCTCAGATAGTATACTATATATTTGGTTATCTTAGGATGGCTAAAAATGGAAGTATAAGTTTAGGTGAAAATATAAATATTGCTGTTCCAACTGGAAATTTTGGCAACATACTCGCTGCTTATTATGCTATGCAAATGGGACTTCCAGTAAACAAATTGATTTGTGCATCTAATGACAACAGAGTTCTCACCGATTTTTTTGAAACCAGTATTTACGATAGAAGAAGAAAGCTGCAGCTTACGTCTTCACCATCAATGGATATACTGATATCAAGTAATCTGGAAAGATTTCTGTTTCACATGTCAGGTGGAAACGATAAATTAATTGAAGAGAAAATGCAGTCTCTTTCAAACTCAGGGTATTATCAGTGGATGATGGATAATCTTGGTCCTATAGTATCTGGGATGGCGAATGAAGAACAGATTTCTGAGAAAATCAAAAAAATGTGGGAAAGTGAAAGCTATATTATGGATCCGCATACAGCTGTAGCTTATAGCGTATGGGATGAATATAGTAAAACATCTGAAGACCAGACTAAGACTCTTATTGCATCTACTGCAAGTCCATTTAAGTTTTCTGGTAAGGTGTTAACTTCTATTGGAGAGGGCACTGAAGCCGATGAGTTTAAGACTATGGAAAAACTGTCAAAACTGATGGGAGTTGACATCCCAGACAGGATGTCAATTTTAGAGAAACTACCAATAATTCACAACACAGTATGCGATAAATCTCAGATGAAAGACATACTCAACAGCTTTTTAGAAAGTGGTGATGTTGATGGTTAAGATAAAAGTTCCTGCTACCACTGCAAATCTAGGTCCAGGTTTTGACGTTTTAGGGCTTGCTTTAAGTTTGTACAATACTTACGAATTCACAGAGAATCCAACTGCAGAAAATTTCGATTCAAATATGACTTATAGAGCATATAAATATACGTTCCAGTCTATGGGACGACCAATTGTAAATGCCGATATAAAAATTGAAGCAGATATCCCAATAGCGAGAGGGCTGGGTTCCTCTGCGGCATGTATCGTTGCAGGGATCATGGGTGCAAATTTTATGATGGGTAATCTTTTGGACAAACAAGATATATTAAAGCTTGCGACACAACTTGAAGGGCACCCCGATAACGTGGCACCTGCTATATTTGGAGGACTTATGATTTCTGTGATGGATGAAGAGGGTATTGTTACAAACAGGATTGAGCCTGATGAAGAACTCAGATTTGTGGCTATGATACCTAATGTAAAACTCTCCACTGCAGAGGCTAGGAAAGTTCTTCCAAAGGAGATTCCCTTTAAGGATGCAGTATATAATATCGGCAGAGTCAGTCTGCTTGTATCTGCACTTGCATCGGGGAATGAGGAACTTCTCGCGGAAGGTTTAAAAGACTGTCTGCACCAGCCATACAGAGGTGAATTGATCCCAGATTATGAGAGAATATCTGCCATAACAATGGATGAGGGCGCTTTGGGAAGCTTTATAAGTGGAGCTGGACCTACAATAATGAGTATAGTAAAGGCTGGGTCAAAAGAATTTGTTGAAGCAATGAAAGGCAGGCTCTCTGGATTTTCAAATAGCTGGAATATTATTGAGCTACAAACTGAAATTAAAGGTGCGGAAATTATAGACTAAAATGAAGGCTGCTGGTGTATTACATCAGTGGCCTTTGCTGTGAACTGGTTAATATTGAACATTATTGGGTATACTCACAGCACCAATAAATAGAAGGTGATAAATATGAAACTGTATCATAGAGATGCTTTGATGCATCCTGTATCATGGGCGTTAAGGGCAGTCGATATAGAACAAATGAAAAGATTTTACTCGGAAGGTATGGGGTTTAAGCTGATAAGTGAAAGCGAGAAAGAAGCAGTTTTATCTGCTGATGGATCAAAACCAATACTGACATTATTAGGTGGAGATATTGAACCGAAACCAAATGGAAGGGCGGGGTTGTATCATATTGCAATACTCTTGCCTTCAAGAAGAGACCTGGGAAGCTTTATAAGGCATATTATGGATTATGGTGCAAAGCACATAGGTGGGTCAAATCATGGAGTAAGTGAAGCTTTTTATATGGAAGATCCCGAGGGTAACGGCATAGAAGTATATGCTGACATTCCCGACTCAAAATGGGAGTTTGTGGATGAAAAACCAGTCATGTTTACCGAGCCATTAGATTATAGAGGGTTATTACAAGAGGCAGAGGGACATCCATGGGAGGGCATGCCTGAAGATACAATTATTGGACATATACATTTGCACGTTGGTGATTTGGATAAGGCTGAAAGATTCTATGAGGCTCTGGGGTTTGAACTTGTTTATGCAATGGCAGCCAGTGCATATTTTATGTCCACTGGAGGATACCACCATCATATAGGGTTTAACGTTTGGAATGGAAGAGGAGCAAAACCTGCTCCTGAAAACGCAAGTGGGCTGGACCATTTCGTACTGAATGCAGCAGGACAAAGCCTAGTTGAAATAAAAGAGAAACTAGAAGATGCTGGATACGATGCTATTCTTGAAAATGGAAAACTCAAAACAAAAGACCCTTCAGGAAATGGAATAGTCATTAAAGGAAATTGACAATTGACAATTGACGATGGACAATGAAATACAAAAAAACAAGATTCTTCGCTGACGCTCAGAATGACCGAATGCGCTGGCTTACAGCGTTTGTCATCCTGAGGGAGGTACGACCGAAGGATCTTGATTTTTGTCTTTTAATCTTTTAACTGTCAACTGTCAACTGTCAATTGTCAACTGTCAATTGACAACTACCTCATCGGTTCCTCTATGCTTATATGCCCCATAAGTGTCTCTGCTTCCTGTCCATCTACTAAAAACATAACGCTGTCTACGGAGTCGAGGTTGGTAAGCGACATAACCACCTGACTGATTATATAACTTTCCTGCATAGAACCTCCATGCAAGCCATCGCTTGCAAAATCAACATACGCAGTCCCATCAAATACTTCTACTGAATTTAATTTTATCGTCTCTGTGAAGCCAGTGCTCATGAGCTCAGTGTCCTCTGGACCAGCCATAAGTGCTCTTACTACTGCTTCTTCAAGGCAGACATCTCCACCATAGGTTATTTCCTGAGTTTCTTCCATCATACGCTCATACTGCTCATCACCTGTCACGATATATTCATTGTTTCCAAAGTACAACAATACATCGACAGTTTGATCTTCTATAGGTTCTTCAGCTGGCCCTTCAGCTGGGATTTCTGCTGGTTCTTCAGAAGGCTCTTCAACAGGCGTCTGAGGTTTCTGCTTAGGAACGCAGGCAGCAAGTCCAAATAAAAGTGAAAGCGACAGTAATATTATGATTAACTTTTTCATATTATCCCCCCTAAGGTATGGTTCATGCAGATGTTGCCCTTAACTTGATTGTAGCACTTTAGTATGGCGCTTTCAATTTACAATTCGGTGACAACATCACAGATACAAGCCTATAAATCTGTATTTATGGGTATATTGAACATGATAGGGGGTGCTTTTATGTTGATTAAAGGTAGATATGGCGAGGCTGTCGTATTCACAGATATTATTGAGGACGGGGCCCTCTCACAGATTAAAGAATTCTTAGACCAGGATTATACCTACAAAAGGCGCATTAGGATAATGCCAGATGTCCACGAGGGCGCTGGCTGTGTAATTGGACTGACTGCTGACCTTGGCGATGTGGTTGTCCCAAATTTGGTCGGAGTTGATATAGGCTGTGGAATGCTGACAGTGAAGCTGGAAGAAAAGAGTTTTGACTACCGGGAGTTAGATAAGTTTATTAGACAGCGGGTGCCTGCGGGAACAAAGACCCACAGAGATCCGGTTGTAACTATGCCTCAGATTGAAGAGCTTTTATGCTACAAAAAACTTAGAGGAGTCGACAGATTCCAAAAGAGTATAGGAACTCTTGGCGGTGGCAATCACTTTATTGAGGTTGGCAGAGACAGCAAAGGCAATCATTATCTCGTAATCCATTCTGGCAGCAGAAATATGGGTAAGCAGATTGCTGACTATTATCAAAAGATGGCAGTAAGCCTGTGCAAGGATGAGTATCCAAAGCCACTATGTTGCCTCAGAGGCAATTCCAGACTTGATTACATGCACGATATGCGAATAGCACAGGACTATGCCTGGATTAATAGACAGACTATGGCTGAGATAATACTGAAGGAATTTTTCAAACGGGCATTACAATATTTTGAACATTTTCACACTGTTCATAACTATATTGATCCAAGGGATAACATCATTAGAAAAGGAGCAGTATCTGCTTACGAAGGCGAAGAGATTATGATTCCAATAAATATGAGAGATGGGTCCATACTGGCTGTGGGACTTGGGAATGAAGACTGGAACTATTCTGCTCCTCATGGAGCAGGCAGACTAATGAGTAGAAGGGCTGCAAGGGATGCTGGAACAATGAAAGAATTTATAGAATCTATGGAAGGAATTTATACTACTTCTGTCAGTGAAAAGACTTTAGATGAGAGCCCCTTTGCATATAAGCCAATAGAAGATATAATTGAAAGGGTAGGATCTTCTGTTAGAATATTAGAGAGGATACTGCCAGTCTATAATTTCAAAGCTTAGGAGGAATTTATGAATCTAATATTTGCCGTGGATGGAAACTGGAAAATTGGCTTTGGTGGTCAGATGCTGGTTGAAATAGAAGAGGATTTGCATCGCTTCAGGCGGATTACCGAAGGACATATAGTCATCATGGGGCGAAAGACTATGGAGGCTCTTCCAAATCAGGAGCCCCTTGAAAACAGAATCAATATAATAGTAACTAGAAATAAAGAATTTGAAAAAGAGGGGTTTTTAGTGGTCAATTCCCTTGTAGATTTATTTATTCTACTAAACGAAATAGACCCTGATAAGGAAAAAGAAGTATTCATAACTGGCGGTGGAACCATTGCAAGGCAATTGCTTTTGTTCTGCGACAGGGCATATATCACCAAAGTCTTTAAGGATTTTAGAAATGCTGACACCTTCATACCAAATCTCGACCTTGACGACGATTGGGAAGTAGTGGAGGAGTCCAAAGTGCATAGACAGGATGACATATATTACAGGTATGTAGATTACAAGAGGGTAAGGTGGTAAAATGGACAAAAAAGAAGAGATTACATTTGATGATTTTATGAAGCTGGATATTCGGGTTGGGGAAATTATTGAGGCAAAAGTCTTTGAAAAGGCGAGAAAACCCGCTTACAAACTACTTGTAGACTTTGGGGATCCGCTTGGAGTTAAGAAATCAAGTGCCCAGATAACTGAGCAATATACCCCAGAGGAACTTTTAGGTCAGCAGGTACTTGCAGTTGTGAACTTTCCTCCCAGAAATATAGCTGGGTTTATGTCTGAAGTTCTGGTTCTTGGCACTTATTCAGATGGCGGTGTGGTTCTAATTGCTCCATCCAAAAAAGTAAAGCCTGGGGATATTTTAGGCTGATTGATATTGAAACTTAGATTTATAAATTAACCGTTAAGAACTTAAACCACACTAAAAAGTAAATTATGGTGTGGTTTTAGCATTATGACAATAACCAGTCAACTAAATTTTTATGAATAATCCCATCTGAATCACTAGTAAATTCATCTAGAGAAAGTACTATTTTTTCATGATTATCTTTTACTTCTTTTAAAGCATTAAATTCTCGTTCTCTTGTCTCCTTAGAAGCCAATAGATATGAAACTTGGATATACTTTTTGTCAATGCCTGTTTTATGCTTTTTTTGAGCAATAAAATCAACTTCATATTGGTTTGTTTTACCTACATATACTTCATAGCCTCTGGAAATTAACTCTAATAAGACTATATTTTCTAAAACTAATTCTATATCCTCTTCATTTCTTCCTATAACAGCTTGCCTTAAACCATGATCCACAACATAATATTTTTCTTGTGATGTTAAGAATTTCTTCCCTTGAATGTCATATCTTTTTAGTGGAATTATTGCATATGCATTATCTGCAAATTTCAAGTAATTAATTATCGTATTTATAGAGGCATTAACACCTTCATTCTTTAAATATTTTTGAACTGAATTTGCTGAAAATGTTCTCCCAATATTCCCTAATACAAAAGCCATTAGTCTGCTTAATAGCTCAGAATTTCTAATGTTTTCTCTCT
>JAVEXI010000102.1:0-3789 GCA_034004165.1 Gudongella sp.
AGTGCAGTAACGACACTTGTCACGATTATCACCGCAATTATTGATTCGGGGATACCATTTGTGACACCAATTCCAACTATTATTTTTCTGGCAAGACTAACGTCCTGACCTATTGCTTCTACAAATCTTTCACCATAAAAGACATATATCATCGTAAGAACCAGTACAGTATTTGTTAGCGTTCCTATGATTGTTGGAATTATCAGGTTTAGTGCCTTTTCCCTGAGTATCTTAATAGTGAAGTATGCCATGACAAGAGTAAGAACTAAAAGACCCGAATTCATCAATAGAGGCCATATTGTCTCATAGCTAACTATGCTATTGTATAGACCCTTGCCAAGATACGCAATTATTATCAGCCAGATTCCGTAAAGTAACCCTACAGTACCCTTATTCCCAATTTTAGTGAGCATTTTGTAGGCATAGTATGTCGTTATGCCTATTAGTATTCTGGGGATTACAGAAACTACTGGATTTAAAAATACAAAACTGACAGGCGTCGGCGCTGTTATTGCCTGATATATGCTGAAAATACCAAATATCAGACCTACGAGTCCTCCCACTACCGGCCCCTCCATAATCGCTCCAATAATTACCGGAATATGCATTATGGTGGCTCTGGTCGGCCCCACAGGTATAAACCCAAGTGGTGTCATCCCGAGGACGATGGAAATCGCTCCAAGTACGCCAATCACTGCCATTCTTCTTACATCAAGCTGTTTTTTGTTTTTCATAAGATCCCTCCGCTCTGATTCCAATGGATATCAGTCGTATTTTTATAACGTCCTTTGTCAGTCTGACTCTTTTTAGATGTCAGCTCTGCGACACAATTATTATATATTCACTCAGCTTTTATTACAATAGCTTTTGAATATCTTTATACGAATTTAATCCTCCGGCTCCCTCTGCTGACTTAATGGCATTAACTATAGCCTTTTCTACAGCTTCAACACTCATTGCAGAAACCAGGTTGATATCTGCATCTACTTTGTTAGTTCCCATTACGAACATCGTATCTCCATCGACCATAGTATGCACTGGAGAAATTGTGCGTGCAAGTCCATTATGCGACGTCTGAGCGATTTTATTGCCTTGGGCTTTAGTGAGTACGGCATTAGTCACAACTACTCCTATTGTCGTATTGGTATTGGGGAATCCAATCTGCTGACCCATAGTTTTCATAAGCTCATATGTGTTCACCAGACTTTTAGAAGTCTCATTGTAAGGACCTGCTATCTGCTTTCCATTTTCAAATACGTCTCCAAAACTATTTACACAGATCATCGCAGATACTATCAGCTCTCCAGTTCTTACAGTTGCACTTCCTATTCCTGATTTCATGGCTGAGGCTGCCCCCATTATTTTCCCAACCGTAGCTCCTTTACCACATCCTATATTACCTTGTCTTTTCTCTTCAACTGATGCAAACGATGCAGCTTTATATCCCATTTTCCAGTCTGGTCTAATTCTATAATCTCCAATTGCCAAGTCAAATATTACTGCAGAAGCAACTATTGGAACTTTTGTAACCCCTGTATCAAATCCTATTCCTTTTTCTTCGAGAAAATCCATTACTCCTGAGGCTGCTTCCAGACCAAAAGCTGAGCCACCTGAAAGTACCACAGCATGAACTCTATCGACCATTTTTTCAGCTTTAAATAAATCTGTCTCTCTCGTTCCTGGAGCAGAGCCTCTAACATCTACTCCTCCAACAGCACCTTCAGGGCAAATAATAACCGTACATCCAGTCATACCTTCCTCAGAGTGCTCATGCCCTACCTGAATACCTTCAACGTCAGTTATATATCCATCATTCATTGTTTTCACCTCGCTTTTGTAATTCTCTACTACCCATTTAAAACATAAAAAAACAGACCCAAAAGTATTTGAGTCTGTCTTTATCAATTTATCCGAAGAACATCAATAGCATTCCAGCTGCAACTGCTGAACCAATTACTCCTGCTACGTTTGGTCCCATTGCGTGCATCAACAGGAAGTTTCTTGGGTTTGCTTCTTGCCCAACCTTCTGTGATACTCTGGCAGCCATTGGTACCGCTGAAACTCCTGCTGAACCAATAAGTGGGTTAACTTTACCACCTGATGTCTTGTACATTATCTTACCAAATATTACGCCTGCCGCTGTACCTATACCGAAAGCTACAAGGCCTAAAGCAATAATACTTACTGTCTGTATGTTAAAGAAGTTCTCTGCACTTGCAGTTGCCCCAACTGTTGTACCTAGGAATATTGTAACAATATTTACCATTTCATTTTGAGCTGTCTTTGATAATCTGTCTGTTACAAGAGTTTCCCTGAAAAGGTTACCCAGCATCAGCATTCCGATAAGTGGCGCTGCTGAAGGCAGTATAAAAGATACAACCAGCGTTACCATTATTGGGAATACAACTTTTTCTGTCTTTGAAACAGGCCTAAGCTGTTCCATTACTACTTCTCTTTCTTCCTTAGTAGTAAGTGCCTTCATAATTGGCGGCTGGATAATAGGGACCAGTGCCATGTACGAGTAAGCAGCTACTGCTATGGGTCCTAGAAGGTGTGGAGCAAGCTTTGCTGTAAGATAAAGTGCGGTAGGCCCGTCAGCTCCTCCAATAATACCTATACTTCCTGCTTCTGGTCCTGTAAAGCCCAGTAGAATCGCTCCAATAAATGTAGCAAAGATTCCAAACTGTGCTGCTGCTCCCAAAAGGATTGATTTCGGGTTAGCAATCAAAGGCCCAAAGTCTGTCATTGCTCCAACGCCTAAAAATATAAGCGGTGGGTATATCCCAAGTTTTACACCCTGATAAAGGTAGTACAGAAGTCCTCCGTACTCTTTGGTCTTATTTACAAGCTGACCAGTAACAGGGTCTTTAATTATTTCCATTATAGGTTCTTTCATAAGGTCAGCGCCTGGCAGGTTTGCAAGCAGCATCCCGAAAGCTATCGGTGTTAAAAGAAGTGGTTCAAATCCCTTAACTATTGCCAGATACAAGAGAACAAGTGAGATAAGAAGCATGACAATATGCCCAAACTCTGCTAAACCAAACCCCGTGCTGAACCAAAAGTCCTTAAGTATATCAATAAACATCGTCGTTCATCCTTTCTTCAAGGGTTTAGTCCAATATGACCAATTTATCTCCTGTATTTACAGCTGCACCTTCTGATGTAGTTATGGATGACACTACGCCATCTCTTGGTGCAAGTATTTCATTTTCCATTTTCATAGCTTCAAGAATTAGAAGTACATCTCCACTCTTAATTTCTTGTCCTTCTTTAACTAAAATTTTCCAGATATTCCCTGGCATTGGAGACTCTACAACTTCCTGTCCTGCAGAAGCTTGTGGTGCCGCTGGTGCAGGAGCTGCTTTTGGAGCTGGAGCCGCTGGAGCTGCTGGAGCTGGTGCTGCTGCCGGTCTTGGAGCCGGAGCTGCTGCCTGCTGAGGAGCGCCTACCTCTTCAACTTCAACTTCGTAACTGTTTCCATTTACATTTATTATAAATTTTCTCATTTTCTCTCCTCCAAATATTATAATCTGCCTAACAGCTGTTCCTGTTTGCCTATTTCTCTCCATGGTATGGACTGCTGAGGAACTCTTCTTATGCTGGCGATCCTAATTTCTGGGATATCCTTACCCAGAGATGCAGCAACAGCTGCTGCAATAACAGCGATAAGTTCGCCTTGATCAGGAGCCTCAACGGCAACTGGAGCGGCAGGTGTAGTGCTTGCTACAGGTTGTTCCACTGGCTGAGCTTTTTCGGCAGTCTTGGGTTTTCCAGTACTGAGGGTCTTTA
>JAVEXI010000103.1:0-3779 GCA_034004165.1 Gudongella sp.
ATAAGAAAATTGTTATAAATTGAAATTGTTAGAAAAATACAATAAGTATACATGAAGTATACACATTGTCACAGATTTAACTAGCATTTGTTCTGAATAGAATATTTACACAAATTAGCGTATACAAAATATACGCATTTATCATAACCATACTGTATACAATATGTATACAACTATTTAGCAAGCTGCAGTAAAAATACCTATTAAGGAGGAGAAAAGGTTGGTACGCGAAAAGCCTAGATTTGACACATTTGATATTATGGGACCCATAATGATTGGACCCTCTAGCTCTCATACAGCTGGAGCTGTGAGAATTGGCTTGATGGCAGGTCAGTTATGCAACTATGAACCAACAAGTATTGAGGTTTTATTCCACGGATCATTGGCAAGTACATACTCATTTCACAAGACGGATGTAGCTGTTATAGCAGGTGCTATGGGGATCCCGGTTGATGATGAAAGAATCAGAGAATCTGTAAAAATAGCTGAAAATAGGGAAATTGATGTCAAATTTGGAACGATTGATATCAAAGGAGCTCATCCAAGTACAATTCTAATCAAACTTAAAGACAAAAACAGTAAGGAATATGTAGTAAGAACAGCTACCATTGGCGGTGGAAACATACTTATAGAAGAAGTAAATGGAGTCAAATTCAATTCAGATGGAAAGCAGTTCAATATTCTATTGGATATGAATACTGATGATGCGTCGCAACTTCAGGACTTAGTTAAAAAGGAGATAGGGTCAAACTACAGAATAGGAATAAAGGAGAATGGAACAACAAAGTACTTTAGTATCATTAGTAAAGAGAACGTTGATACCGGTAAGCTCGAAGTACTTAAGAACGATCCCAATGTAGGGGATGTTTACTATTTCGTTCCTGTTATGGCTGCTAGTATTTCAGAAGCAGAACCTTTTAAGAGTATAAGGGAACTTGTAGACAAGTCAAAAGCTGAAGACTGTAAGATAAGCGATACAATAATAAAATTTGAAGCAGCGAACTCAGGAAGATCAGAAGAAGATGTTATATCAGAGATGAAAAAGCACTTTGTCGCGATGAAGGAATCGATTAAAAACGGGACTGAGCGTGACAATATAATGCTAGCCAATATCTTTGGAGGCAATGCTAGAAAGATGAGTGAATTTATCTCTAGCGGCAGAAGCATTTGTGGAATTTCATTATCTAAGGTAATAAGGAATGCTTTAGCAGTAATGGAAGTAAATGGGTCTATGGGCAAAGTAGTTGCTTGCCCAACAGCAGGATCAGCTGGTACTGTACCCTCTGCCGTATTGACAATTGCAGAAGAGAATGGAATAGAGGATGAAAAAGTTGTAAGAGCTCTATTTACAGGAGCAGGTATTGGAAGCATTATAGCTGACGGTGCTACTATTTCAGGATCTGTAGGGGGTTGTCAGGCGGAGAATGGTGCAGCATCGGCAATGGCAGCAGCTGTAATAACTGAGCTGTTTGGTGGCAACTTGGACCAGGTAACTAGTTCAGCGTCTATAGCACTCGGAAACGTATTAGGGCTGGTATGTGATCCTGTTGCAGGAACCGTAGAACTTCCGTGCATCCAGAGAAATGTTATGGCAGCAGCAAATGCTATTGTATCAGCTGAAATGGCACTTGCAGGGGTTGATAGTGTAATTCCATTAGATGAAATGATAGGAGCGCTTAACGAAGTAGGAAATCTTATGGATATATCATTAAAAGATACATTAGGCTCGGGTATTTCAAATACACCTACAGCCAGAAGGATAGAAGGAGAGTTATTTAAAGGATAGTGTAAATATAAAGTAAGGAGGCAGCCATGGATAAAATGAGATTTGCGGTACTAGGCGGAGGGAACGGCGGTCAGGCAATGTCAGCGTATCTAACACTAAAAGGATATGAGGTAAATCTGTATGAGAGGTATGAAAATGTAATTGCTCCATTGATCGAAAGAGGAAGTATTGAGTTGCAGGGAACCTCACTTAACGGAACAGCAAAATTGAACCTTATAACTACTGATTTAGTAAAAGCAGTAGAAGGGACAGATGTAATATTTGTAGTTCTTCCTGCTACAGCACATGGTTATGTGGCTAATGAACTGTCTGAAGTACTTAAAGATGGGCAAGTAATAGTGATATGTCCTGGTTCAACAGGTGGAGTTCTAGAGTTCAAGAAGATACTTAAGGACAAAGGATGCACGGCGAAAGTGAAGATTGCTGAAACAACAAGTCTCTTCTACGCTTGTAGATCTGAAAATGGCATAGCAAACATAAGTGGTGTGAAGAAAGTTATGCCAATAGCATCAATGCCAAGCTCAGATGTTGATTCTATAATCGAGATGCTCGAAGATGTATACCCTCAACTTGTCAAAGAAGATAATGTCATTGCTTCATCGCTTAGCAACCTGAATGCAATCCTTCACCCAATTGCAGTCTTGCTGAGCACTGGATGGATAGAGGCTACAGGAGGTAAGTTCAGATTCTATTACGATAGCATAACACCCTCAATAGGGAAGCTTATTGAAAGAATGGATGCAGAGAGGTTGAATCTTGCTGAAGCATTGGGTGTACATACAAAAAGTGTAATGGAGTCTCTGGAGACATATTACGGAGCAACAGGGGATAATGTATACGAGAGAGTTAGAACAGTAAAAGCATATGAGCCAATAAATGCGCCTCCAACTTTGAACTCCAGGCTTGTCACGGAAGACATTCCTATGGGATTGGTACCTATGGCAGAGATGGCAAAGCTGGTTGGTATTGAAACACCAATGATGAACTTGATCATAGACCTGGCATCACAGCTTATGGATAAGGAATATAGAAAAGAAGGCAGAACACTTGAGAGCTTAGGAATTGATGGTTTGAGCATAGATGAGCTTTACGAATTTGTTAAATAGTATTTTGTAGTTTAATAAGGAAGGGATAGTTATAAAGACGAATTCAAAGGTTGCTTACGACTTTATAAAAAATAAGATTCTATACTGCGATTACCAACCGGGACAGCTGCTGTCTGAAAGGGAAATTGTTGAAGAATTAAATATGAGCAGAACTCCTGTGAGACAAGCGCTCAATACTCTCGCAGGAGAAAACCTGCTAACTATAATATCAAACAAGGGAATTCAAGTTACTCAGGTCTCAGAAAAAAAAATAAAAGATGTCAGAGAACTCAGGATCTTCCTGGAGAGACTGATAATCGAAAAGGCGGTAGAAAATATCTCAGATAAGGATTATTACATCCTTGATGAACTTCAGAAAAAATTAGCTGAAGATGTTGAGAAAGAGGATGCGAAAATTGTATTCAAAGCAGGAAATAGCATTCACCTTTTTATATCTGAAATCGCCGATAATGAAACTCTAACTAACCTCCTAAGAATCTTAAGAAATGACAGTAGCAGAGGGTACATATTTTTTCTTAGGAACAAATTTGAAAGAGGCTCAGATGAGCAAAGGGGGAAAATAAAGGACAGCCTTAGGGAATCTCATGAAGCAATTCTGCAGGCTCTGAGAGAAAAAAGCAAAGAAAAAGCATTGATAGCTATTGAACATGATATTAATGTCTTTAACGAGTTTATATTCTAGAGGTTAAATGCTAAAGGGGGTAATTTATAGCAATAATACCGGGGAGAAGTTTTGAGAAAACAACAAAGGAAAGGAGAACGAATAGTGGACGCAATAACTTCAAGAGCTTCACTTTTAGTTAAATTACAAAAACTCATAACAGTAATACTTGCAATATCAGTTCTGCTTTTAGTGGTAGGGCAAGTGCTATTGAGGTATGTCTTCA
>JAVEXI010000104.1:0-3775 GCA_034004165.1 Gudongella sp.
TATTTCTGCAGGTGTGGTCTTTATGCACTCTTCCATAGCTGGCCCTGGTATGCCATCTCTATCTCCTATGACTATTACTTTTGAACTCTCATTGAAGATTGTCACTTGTCCACATCCTCTCTATATATCATTTTGATTATGCTATTTTAATATTTGGTATGCTCCTGTCTCATGGAACTTACTTCTGCCACAATGGCATCTACATCAAGAACCATTTCCATCATACCAATCTGATCGTCATATACTCCTGCATCTACTGATTCCTTAAATTCTGGTTCTACTGCATGATACACTCTGAGTCCCAACGGAACTCCTGCCAATGGACCTGCGAATGTAGGGTCTCCTGCTGTTACTGTCTCAGCGGCTAATCCTGCTGATTCAGCTTCTGCTCCTCCGATTAGTACGACTACGTTCTCTGCTCCGTACTTTTCTGTGAGGTCTTTTACCCTTTTCTGATTCTCAAGATCCATCGCTCCTGCAGCCGTTCAGACAAAACACTCTGTCGCTGAAAAAACTATTTCTGCAGGTGTGGTCTTTATGCACTCTTCCATAGCTGGCCCTGGTATGCCATCTCTATCTCCTATGACTATTACTTTTGAACTCTCATTGAAGATTGTCACTTGTCCACATCCTCTCTATATAAATCGTTATAAATTTTTGTTAAAATTCTCTGGCACTCATCTTGTTAAAACCTTGCTCGTTTGTAGCTCCAGTGATTGCCTGAATCTCTACTGTTATACTGCCATCTTCTGCAAGACTTCCATCAAAACCGCCTGCTATAATATCGGCATAAGCAAGTGTTCCTATTACCTTATCCATTGGTGGAAGAACTATGACTTCATTTGCATTTCCGCCTGTAACGACTGCATCAGCAGCTTTATCAGCATCTGCCAGTGACTGGCTCGCTCCATCTCTTCCAGCGTATTCATCTGTTATTATTACTGTTTTAATATCCTTAGCTTCGAGTTTTTTACAGTTCATTATCAGGTCGGTATCAGGATTCCCAAACCCTTCCTGAGAAATAATTACTCCATCAAGGTTAAGGAATTCTGCCAGTTTTGCAGTCCAATTTGATGATCTTTCCTTATCAGCAAGATAGACGTTTTCATTAGTAATAATTACACCCACAAAGTTAAACTCCTTGCCGTGCACCTTTAACATGTCGTGAATTACAGGATTGTTTTGGTGATGATAAGTTGTATTTTTATCACATGCAGATACGCAGTTTCCACTTACTATGGCTCCATCCATGATTTCTGTTGGATATATAATAGTTGGAACGATTTGTTTTGCATCTACTCCGTAAACATAAGTATCGTGGAGCAGTCCCTGAGTCTGTAGCATGTTTACATATCCTATTCTTGGAAGGTCAGGATATTTCTTCATTCCGTCTACAAATGGATCTACTTCGAATACCTCTACTGTATCCGGTACGATTTCCTTTGCAGTTTCGGCCAGATAAGCTGCTGCCTTAAATCCTGCAAATCTAACAGCTTTTTCATGATCGTGTTGTTTTAGTCCCTCAACTGGTTCACAATTTAAAACCACGTTGATTAACTCTGAAAATGGTGTATATTCTGCTCCTGGTCCTACCATATCCACAATACCTTCCTGGAAACCTACTATCTTTCCAGTAGTCATTACAGCGCAGCCTTTGAGTACATTTGTCTTCCCTGAACCAACCACATCCACTTTTGACAGAACTCCTGGGAATACGCCACCTGGACCCTCTACCTTTACTCTGGGCTCAACAACGTCTTTTACAGGTGTAATTCTTACACTTTCACCTAGTTTTGCAATATCGACGTCGACAGATGCAATATGCTCATCTTCCTTAATAAGAGAAATAAGCTCTTCTTTGTTTATAGTTAAAACTCCGCTGTCAAGCATTGTCGAATCACCGAATTTGACATCTTTAATTAGCACTTGCCCTAATTCAAGACGCATTGACTTCACCTCCTAAGATTTTTTGTTATCACTTAACCGGTTTCCCGGATTATGAACTATAATCAGCTGTATTTCTTAAGCAGTTCTTCTACAGATTTTGGAGTTGCCTCATCTCCTACAACAGCATCAACTCTCTCGCCATTTTGGTAAATTGCAATTACAGGAAGACCTAATACTTTCTGACCTATGGCAACTCTTCTGGCAACTGTAATGTCCAGAGATGTAAATTTGATTTTCTCACCAAAACTTTCCTCATAGCTATGCACATGAGGAAGAAGAGCTTTACATGGCTCACATGAGGGGCTCCAAAAATCGACTAGTACCGTTCCCTCGGCTTTTAGAACCTCTTCTTCAAAATTTTCCTTGTTGAGTTCAATCATTAAACTACCTCCTATCCAAAGTGTTCTTCAATGTATTTTTCAGCCTGTGTTGCAGCAATTGCACCATCTGCAGTAGCTGTAACAACCTGTCGAAGAGATTTTACCCTGTTGTCTCCAGCAGCAAACACTCCTGGTATATTTGTCCACATATTGTCATCGGTCTTTATATACCCATTCTCCATTGAAAGCATACCCTCAAAAAGTTTTGTTGCAGGATTATATCCGACGAAAACGAATATGCCAAACGTACCATCATCTTCATCTGCAAAATACTCAGTTTCTTCACCAGTTTTCACATTCTTAACAACCATAGATTCAAGAATACCATCGCCTTTTACCTCTGTAACAACAGAATCCCACATAAAGGCCATCCTCTCATTTTTAAATGCCTTTTCCTGTATAGACTTCGCTGCTCTTAGAGCATCTCTTCTGTGTATAATAGTAACTTTTCGGGCGAATTTCGTTAGAAAAATGGCTTCTTCAACTGCTGAATCTCCTCCACCTACCACAAAGACTTCAAGGTCTTCAAAGAAAGCACCGTCGCAGGTTGCACAGTATGATACGCCTCTTCCTGCTAAATCTCGCTCCCCTGGACATCCGATGTTTTTAGGAGTTGCTCCGGTTGCAACTATTACGGTTCTTGCCTGATAAGTATTTTTATCGCATTTAATCGTCTTGACATCGCCTTCAAGTTCTACTCCAATTACAGTATCTGATACTTTTTCTGCTCCAAACTCATATGCCTGTTCTACCATTCTAGCTACAAGACTAGGCCCAGTGGCATCTGGTATAGAACCCGGATAATTGGCTACTTCAGCAGTTGTTGCAATCTGCCCTCCATCAGCTTCCTTCTCAATTATCAGAGTCGAAAGCCTTGCTCTCGCAGCATACAGGCCTGCTGACAGACCGGCAGGGCCTGCGCCTATAATCACAACATCATACACCATTTTTCTACCCCCTCTTTTTTTCTTCTATCTATCTATATTATTACATAAAAAAAACAGAATAGATAGACTCTCGCCTATATACTCTGTTTATTGACCTGAGAGATTCTCCTGTTATTTAACAGAATTGCTCCTTCGGTGAAAAACGCCTTTCCAGAGTTCTGTCCTTCTACGGTCCTTTTGCCTGAGAGCTTCACTTAAGAGTGGCTTCTCTTATGTTTACTCCTTCGGCGCCTTAACAGGTCTCTCCCGCAGCTATCATTCAGAATTATTAATGTTATTGTTATATATTTAACAACTTTATAAATCCATTATATCCGCAATTTTTAAATCAGTCAATATAAATTTTAAGCAAAAAATATTTATTTAATCTTTAAATTTATCTAATACATACATCGCAATATTGCTAGCATGATCAGATACTCTCTCAAGGTTACTGATAACATCCAAAAACACTATACCTGAACCTGTACTACAAAGCATTTTGTTCAGCCTGTCAATATG
>JAVEXI010000105.1:0-3707 GCA_034004165.1 Gudongella sp.
CGATCTAGATGCTCTGGGCTGTTCTTCATTCAGAATCTCGTGCTAAGTTTCCACCATCCTCAGCTCTCTAAGACTACCTTTCTGAACTACTCGTCCCTTCAAAGCAATTAATAAATTAAAACCATTATAGTAGTTTAATATTGCAAAGTCAAGCAATATTAAAATTCTAATGCAAATGCCCTATGAATATCTTCTGAATACTCATTGATTACATCCAGTATAAAGTACGTAATTTTAAGATTCAAAGAAAGAGCAAAATCTAAATCATTTTTCATGCTAGTTTTTAACATGTATTCGTCGACTACATCCATGATATAGTTTTTAATTGCGACTCTTAAATTCAACAAACTCTCATCGTTGATATTTAAATCATCAACAGTAATAATGTTCTTTCTAAAACTATGATTTGCCGCATAATCATTAAGCTTTGACTCATATCGAACATGTTTTATCATCGAATCAGCAAATGTCCATCTTTTTGCATGAGGCAAACAAACGTAATCCGACAGGTAATGTGAAATTACTCCTATGCTCCTGCTTAATATATTTACAGCTATTGGGTCTTTGATTTTTCTAAAATCGATATATCTGCTTATAAAAATTATTTTCATGATTTCTAAAGCAATATAATTTAAGCTCTCATCTTGATAATGTCTTATTAATTTGTATTTTGGTAATATATCTGGCGCAATCGAACCCCATAAAAGTTTATCTTTATTGAGCTTGAAATCGTAAATTTTATATATATCATCATATACCTCAGAGGCTATGATTTTATGAGTATCTGCGAATATTTCAAACACTCCCTTGTCTAATTATTTCAACTCATTTGATACTATAATAATAAGATTTGATTGTCAACCTCTCAAATATATTATTATCTTAATATTTACATTTATCAATCTATGCTGTTGAAATAATTTACATAAACACTATAATCTTTATCATTAAACAGAACAAAATTAACTTCTTTTAATGAAAATTTGTTTTTAGAGAACTCTGTTAATGCACTAACTACAACCTTTACAGCTTTATCAATCGGATATCCATAAGCCCCTGTGGAGATAGAAGGAAAGGAAATCGTCTGCAAGTTATACTCTGCAGCTAGTTTAAGAGAATTAAAATACGCGTTATACAATAGTAACTCATCCCTATTACCATTACTTCCATATATCGGCCCTACAGTGTGAATAACGTATCTGGAAGGCAGATTTCCAGCAGTTGTCAACCTTGCTTCCCCAGTAGGACATCCACCATGTTTTTTACATTGTTCCAATATGGCAGGTCCACCCTTTCTATGAATAGCTCCATCGACACCACCGCCACCCAATAGAGTATTGTTAGCGGCATTAACGATGGCATCCACTCTCTCTTCAGTTATATCGCCTGTTTTTATTGTTACCTTAATATCTCCAATAAACAATTTTTACACTCCTTAAAATAATCACTTACATTATACTTAATAATCTGCCTCTATTTCTTTTATCTTATTGTAAATTTCTTTATTGACAGGTGTGTCAATACCGTGTTTTTCCCCTAGTTTTAAAACAGTGCCTGCAAATATATCAACTTCAGACTTAATTTTATGCAATCCGTCAAATCGCATACTTGGCATACCATTTGGATCAAGACTGTCTACGAGATTTAGATAGAATTTGAAATCTTCTTCAGTCAAATTTATGTTTTCTTCTTTTGCTAAATCCATAACTTCTCTCATGGCTGCAATGACCAGATCTCTTTGAGGTCCAGGACTTTGAATAGAGTCAAAGTTTCCTTCATTTATCATAACAACTTGATTAACTCCTACATTTAACATAAATTTACTCCATAGGCGATGCTTAACATCCTCTTCGTAGATATATGGAAAATCAATACTATCAAAGAATTTCAATAAAATATCTAACCTCTCACGTTTCCCATTTTCATCGGTGTCAGTACCAGTCCTAAGATAACCCATTTTTTTAAAATTGAGTGTGTTCTTGTCTCTTATAGGGTCCATACCTTCTGCTATAGTATATAGAACATTCCCGCTTCCATAGACCTTAGATATTACTTCTTCACTATTGATACCATTTTGAAGAGAAATCATTAGGGTAGATTGTCCAACTCTGTTTTTTACTATTTTGATAGCTTCTTCTAAAGCAGTTGATTTCACCGCAAAAATAATTAAATCAGCCTTATGGTTCTCATCGTCTTCAGAAACAACGTTAAAGTTGTATTCTTTCCCGTTAATAATCCTGTGCCCATATTCAGATATTTCTGCTCTTGCCTTATCTACAATATACTCTACATTTTCTTTCCCAATTTTATCATATAAAAAACTTCCAAAAATAAGGCCCAAAGAACCCATACCTACTATTGAAACATTTTTAATTTCCATTAGATCACTCCTCGTATAGACTTAGTCACTATCTTATATTCAATTATACCAGTAATAATTGTAAAATGCATATTATAAAAGAAAAGTAGAGTAATTAACTCTTTCAAAATACAATACTATGAAGAAAAATAAAAAAATAGAAACCTTGAAATTTCAAGGTTTCTTTGCATGGTGTACCCAGAGGGATTCGAACCCCCGACCTACTGGTTCGTAGCCAGTTACTCTATCCAGCTGAGCTATGGGTACATTTGATTTTGGAGCGGGTGAAGGGAATCGAACCCTCGCAACCAGCTTGGAAGGCTGGGGCTCTACCACTGAGCTACACCCGCAAATTTGTTCTTGCTAAGTTATTATATTATAATCATCTTCTAAAAACAATTAAAGTGTTTAAATTACTCATAAAAAAATGAAGAAATAACTTTCTTCATTATATTTTGGAGCGGAAGACGAGATTCGAACTCGCGACCCTCGCCTTGGCAAGGCGATGCTCTACCACTGAGCCACTCCCGCAAGTATAAAAAACAGTGAATAGTGAATAGTGAACAGTTAATAGTTATTGGTGGAGGAGAGTGGATTTGAACCACTGAAAGCTTAGCTAACGGATTTACAGTCCGTCCCCTTTAGCCACTTGGGTACTCCTCCTTATGTATTGTGTAACCTCCAAGAGTACTTCTGGAGCTGGCGAGAGGACTTGAACCCCCAACCTACTGATTACAAGTCAGTTGCTCTGCCAATTGAGCTACGCCAGCATTTCAGATAATAGTGAATAGTGAATAGTGAATAGGTTTAATGGCGACCTGGAAGGGACTCGAACCCTCGACCTCCAGCGTGACAGGCTGGCATTCTAACCATCTGAACTACCAGGCCAAACTTATATTTCTTAGCCTAACTGAAACTACTTTAACCATTCAACTCTGATGTGCTCGTGCCCAGCCGGATGTTTTCCTAAATCTTTGATTTAGTGAAAACTTGCGAGCTAGGTACCATCTGAACTACCAGGCCGAATTAATATTAGTGAATAGTGAATAGTGAATAGTTATTCACTGATCTTTATGGTGGGCACAACAGGGCTCGAACCTGTGACCCCCTGCTTGTAAGGCAGGTGCTCTCCCAACTGAGCTATGCGCCCTAATTAATTGACAGTTGACAATTGACAGTTGACAATTAAGATCCTTCACTTACGCTCAGGATGACTGATGATTTTGGCTTCATAATTGTACATTGTACTCTGTGAATTGTCTATTGAAAAAATGGTGACCCTACCGGGACTCGAACCCGGGTTACCGCCGTGAAAGGGCGGTGTCTTAACCGCTTGACCATAGGGCCA
>JAVEXI010000035.1:0-17439 GCA_034004165.1 Gudongella sp.
CTGTTACACCTTTTAATTCTGCTACCTTTGTTGCACCAAAGGCTCTGTTGACTACTGCTGCAAGCTCTGCTCTTTTTAATGGTGCATCTGCTTTAATGAGCAGTTCCCCATTTTCAGTGTAGCCATTAAGCAGTCCATTCTGTACGGCTCTTTCCAATGCCGACGTCGACCAGTTATCTGGCATGTCTGCAAATTCCATAACAGGCTCATCTGTTACGGCAAATCCAGCTGTTGGGATAATTCCAAGTACCATTACAGCTGTCATTACAATAGCCAGAATTCTCATTTTGTTCATTTTAGCCCTCCTCCTTTTATTGCTCTCTTTATGCCATTCCTTCTTTATAAACTACTTATTACTGCTGTCAAGTACTCACCATTGATGTTCGATGAGCTGTAGAAAAATGCGTCAATCAACAAATCACTTTTAGCCAGTGCCACTTTTCTTGCGGATTCTGGATAAGTATTCTCATCCACTATGCACGCTATTCTATAATTCGGTCTTTCTATATTCTGCATTTTGCATATCTTTATCCAGTCGTCTATGCTATATGGCGGCGTATCTCTTATTTCCACCAGCAATATATCAGCATTGATATTTCTACATAATTCTGCTGCCTGCTGCGGTCTGTCCTCTTTAAAAACCCTTAATTCCCTGTCGTCTTTAAGAAATCTCTCGATGCAGCTTTCCATCAGTGAATTTGGTATACTGATTACAATATTTCTCAGCCTCATCACCTCCTTAAGGAGATATTTCTCCAATTTGATTTTAGGGTATCATTGTTTATCTTTTTGCACATCGTCCAAAAGTGCTACAAGTTCAATTATTTTGATATAATGTATATAAATAATCTAATTAGTTGGTGATGGAGATGAATAAAAAGAGAATTCCACTTATTCTCAGCACTCTTGCCATAATTTATGTAGCTTTTATATATCTTGATTTTTCAAATTCGAAATTGTATGAAGCTACTTCTTTGCTAAAGTTTTCTTCTATTACTTTAGTATTGTTATTGTCTTTTTTAGCATCAAAAAATGCATACAATGAAAAAGACATCAGACTTCTTAAGTACGCTCTTTCTTTAACGCTAATTGCTGATTTCTTTCTTCTTTTCGTTAAGAAGTATTATTTGGTTGGCGTAATTATATTTTCTATAGTCCAGACAATTCATTCTGTCAGATACAGGCAAAGTAATTCCAGGTTGTTTGAAAAGAATATGTTTCTTGCATTCTTAGGATTTACGATTGCTGCCTTTATATTAAAGATATTTGCTGATATTGAATATTTAATGACCTTCAGCGTCTTTTATGCTATTACTTTGACTTTAAGTGTCTTTAACGCAATAAATGCGTGCATCAAAAAAAGCTACCCTATGCCAAATAGGCATATGATAGCTTTTGGAATGATACTTTTTCTTTTGTGTGATGTCAATGTGGGCTTATTCAATCTGACAGTAGTTTCTTCTAATCTGATTTGGGTGTTCTATCTGCCCTCTCAGGTGTTGTTGGCTTTAAGCGGATTTAAGTATAATCAGTCTGACAGTATATAATCTGTCATGCTGGTCTCTACCCATTCAACTCCTTTAGGAGAAACATTTGAGTAAAGTGTGAGATTATCATCTTTATCGATTACAACTTTGAAATCAAAGTTCATGTCGTGTGGCATAAGGTATTCATCATAAAGCTGTTGATAATTTGCATTCCCACTTTCCTTCGCTTCTATTATGTAGCCTACGGTATCGGGATCTCGGTCGTAATTTTTAGCTACAATTGTGTAGTAGAAAGTTGCCTCAATATTGTCATCTGAAATTTTTTCGTCGTAATTTGAAATCTTGAACTCCAATAGTTCATAATATGGAGAGAATGCAATTATGCTTTCTTCTTCCAAGAATGTACTTATTCTGTCATAAGCAGATACTTCTGGAGTGTCTTCTGGAAGTACTTGTGGAGTGTCCTCTGGAAGTATTTCTGCCGGTGTTTCAGAGGGAACCTCTTGCTTGGTACAGGCCATAATTGACAATGTTAAAACTAATATCAATAACATAAATAATAATTTTTTCATGTTCTCAACCCCTTTTTCTATTTAAAAAGCACTTTGAAAATCGATTGTTATTATATTAATTTATCCTGTCACCTAAAGCATATCACATGAAATCCGTTAAATCTCAGTATTTGAGAAACTGTATCCAAATTGTAAACAATAGTAAAATAGCGTAATTGCTGGATATAATATGGTATGTTCCATATCGGCAAGTCTCTGTTACCAATCCTCAAATTTGGGGTAATTATAAATAGTGAGTCTTCTGAATTTATCTGTAAAAGCAAAGGAGGGATTGTTTTGAAACGTGTGAAAACCATCTGCGGCTATTGTGGCTGTGGCTGTGGTATTTACGTAAACGTCGCTGATGATGATACCGTTCTAGGTATTACTCCCAGCTACAATCACGTTGTAAGCAAGGGGAAACTATGTTCCAAGGGATGGCATGGATATGCGTTTGTAAGGGATTCCAGAAGGCTAAAGACTCCACTTATAAAGCAGCCTGACGGAACATTTAGAGAGGCATCCTGGGAGGAAGCCTTAGAAAAGGTTGCAAATGGATTGAAAAGCGCAATGTCAGATGGTGACAATACTGATAGAATAGGTATTATTTCATCTGCTAGATGTACGAACGAAGAGAATTTTCTTGTTGCAAAACTGGCAAGAGCAGGGCTTAAAACCAGCAGTGTGGACCACTGCGCGCGCCTCTGACACAGCCCGACAGTAGAAGGTCTTTCTACTTCACTCGGAACTGGCGGGGCTACTAACCCAATGAACGACATCGCAGATACAGACCTCATTCTGATAATTGGCTCAAATACAACAGAACAACATCCACTGGTTAGTACCAGAATCTTCGAAGCACTAAAAAAAGGTGCTGAACTCTTGGTTGTTGACCCTAGGAGAATAAGACTCACTAATTTTTCACATGGCTATGCTCCTATTGAGCCAGGTACCAATTTACCTATGATTAATGCTATGATTCAGGTAATAATAGAAGAAAATCTAACTAATGCTGAGTTTATAGAAAGTCGTACTGAAAATTACGAAGAAATGAAAAAATCAGTGGAAAACTGCACTCCCGAATGGGCAGAAACCATCACTAAAGTTCCTGCCGAGACAATCAGAGAATTCGCCAGGAAGTATGCAACTGCAGGTACAGCTATGATCCTGTTTACAATGGGAGTTACTCAACAAACCACTGCAGTAAAAACTATAAGGGCTTTGGCAAATCTTGCTATGATTACAGGACACATTGGAAAACCATCTACCGGGATAAATCCTTTGAGAGGTCAAAACAATGTTCAGGGAGCTGGAGATATGGGAGCACTACCAGACTTTTTACCTGGATATCAGCGTCCTGAGCTACCAGAAACAAAGGAGCGATTTGAAAAAATCTGGGGAGATTTTTCGTGTCTAAGGGGCAGAAATATCATGCAGATGTTCAACCTTATGGATGAGGGCACAATGAAAGCAGCTTACATAATAGGAGAAAACCCGGTTCTATCGGACCCCGATCAGAGCCACACAATTCACTGTCTGGAGAAAGTACCTTTCCTTGTGGTTCAGGATATTTTCCTGACTGAAACAGCTCAGTTTGCAGATGTAGTACTTCCAGCTGTGAGCTTTTTGGAAAGAGACGGAACTTATACAAATACCGACCGTAGAGTGCAGATGATCCATAAAGTCATTGAACCCGTTGGCAATTCAAGGACTGACTGGCAAATTCTCAATGAGGTTATGAAGCGTATAGGCATGGATGTTAACTACGAAAGTACATCTGATATTATGGATGAGATAAATGAAGCAACGGACATTTACGGCGGTATTACTCATGAGAGAATCCAGGAAGTTGGACTTCAGTGGCCATGCCCTGATAAGGAACACATGGGAACACCGATACTTCACGTTGGCGAATTTAAGAGAGGCAAAGGACTATTTACTGTTAACGATTTTGAATTCCTTGGAGATCAAAGAAGTGAAGAGTTTCCTTTCCTGATGACAACAGGCAGAGTCATTCACCAGTATCACACTGGGACCATGACTCGAAAAGTTTGGACACTTGCTCTGGAGTACCCCAGGGGATTCGTTGAAATCAACACTAAAGATGCGGCAGAACTGGGCATAAGAGAACATCAGCCAGTAAGGATTACTTCTGCAAGAGGAAGCATTGTAGCCCCAGCAATGATTACAGATCGCATCAATGAAAAGACTATTTTTGTACCGTTCCATTTTGCTGAATCACCTGCCAACAGGCTGACTGGACAAAACCTTGATCCAATAATCAATATACCAGCCTTAAAGGTGTCAGCTGTAAGAATCGAGGTGGAAAAATGATGGTAGACAAGCTTTATACCTTAAGCAAAGAAAATCTTGACCAAGTCTTAAACATCTGGAATGAGAAGAGCAAAGTTTACGTGCCTGTTGGCAAAGGTAAGGATATTCAACTTCTTCCACTTGATGAAGGAAAGAGAACTGAAAATTATATAAACCTTACCCTTCCTGTTAAAGAAATGGTATTTGAGCAGAAAGAAGGACTTTTTAAGTGGAGTCGCAATGAGGATGGAATAGAAGTTGAAAACTTAAACCATCAGCATTCAAAAAATAAAATACTATACGGCATCAGAGCCTGTGATACATACGGAATAGCATATACAGACAGATTTTATCTAGGAGAGTTTCCAGACCCGAATTACAAATCCAGAAGAGATGAAGTGACTATAGTCGCTGTAAACTGTCTGCAGGCAGGGCCTCACTGTTTCTGTACCTCTGTGAAAACTGGAGTGTTCTCCACAATGGGATACGACATTGCTCTAACTCCAATGGACGACTTTTATCTAGTAGAAGTGGCAACTCCCAGAGGTGAAGAACTTATTGAGTATGCCCCATCTTATTTCATAGAGACAGGAAAAGATATTCTCAAAGATAAAGATGCTTTGAGAGAAAAAGTCGAAGATAGCTTCCCTCTTAAAATGGATCTTACAAACCTTTGGGATAATATGGCGAGGACCTTTGATGCAGATTTCTGGCAAACTGAAGCTTATCTTTGTATTGCCTGCACTGGTTGTACTAATGTGTGTCCGACCTGTACCTGTTTTAATGTAGTAGAAGAAAATTTGGATGCTGACAATGGGAGCAGAGTTCGTTACTGGGATTCGTGTCAAAGTGAACACTTCACCAGAAATGCAGCTTTTCACAACCCACGAGATGCCATCTCCAGGGTTCGCTATAGAATATATGACAAATTGAAATACATTGAAGAGAGATTTGGCTTTAAGGGATGCTCCGGATGTGGTAGATGTGTCGATGTCTGCCCAACTTACATTAGTATCATAGATATAATAGGTAAAATGGAGAAAGCTGTAAAAGAGAATCCTCAGCCTCCAGCGATTCACCAGATTGCAAAATTACGCCATGAGATAATGGACAGGGAGTTAATATCGCAAAACGGATTATTTACTCCTGATGTAGCAACTATTACAAGAATTGAATTGGAGACACCTGATATTAAGCGTATTTACATGAAATACGATGACCCTGAGCTACACAAAAACTATCAACATAAGGGACAGTTTTTCCAGGTGACTGTGTTTGGCGAAGGAGAAGTGCCACTTTCAATACCTTATGGTCCAGAGCAAAAGGATGAGATTGTATTTGACTTTAAGAATGTTGGATCTGTTACAGATATCCTGTTCAATATGGAAGTTGGAGACAAGGTTGGTCTTAGAGGTCCATATGGACATGCTTTCCCATATGATTCTTTGAAAGGTCGTAACTTAGTTTTCATTGGTTCAGGCGTTGCAATGGCACCACTTCGAACAGTTATTGAGCCTGTATTGGCAAATCATGATGAGTTTGAGCAGGTCTATATAATGGCCAGTGCTCTTCAATACGAGCAACTGCTTTATAAGGAAGAGATGAAGGAGTGGGCAAAAGTACCCAATGTTACTGTAAAATATGCGTTGAAGGATCCAACTGATGAAGTGGATGCATACCTTGGGTTTGCCAACGATTTACTGCCTGGTCTTCCCATAGACTGGTCTAATACGACAGCACTTGTCTGTGCCTCACCTGAGAGGATTAAGAAGCTCTCAAGAGACCTTATGGATTACGGAATGAAACCAACAGACATACTGGTTACTCTGGAAACCCATATGAGATGCGGTGCAGGAAAATGCGGACACTGTAAGGTTGGAAGTCATTACATGTGCGTGGACGGTCCTGTGTTCAATTACCAGGAAATGATGGCTTTACCCCCCGAATACTAATTTATACACAAATGCCCAGAGCCAATTCAATAGGCTCCGGGCATTTTTTATAATTCATTTTTAAGTAAATCCTCGTAGGTTTCTCTTTTTACTGTTAATCTATCTTTACCATCTTTTATCATTACTACTGCAGGTTTTGGTATTCTGTTGTAGTGGCTGGCCATGGAGTAATTGTAAGCACCTGTGGATAAAACCGCTAAATAGTCACCTGTCTCCACCTCTGGCAGCTCGATATCCCAGATTAGAATATCCCCAGATTCACAGCACTTTCCTGCGACAGTATAGGTCTTTTGATTCTCTGCATTTATTTTATTGGCTACTAATGCATTATATTTTGCCTGATACAGGCTAGGTCTTGGGTTATCTGGCATCCCACCATCTATTGATATATAGGTTCTTATTCCTGGAATTTCCTTGATTGCACCGATTTTATACATGGTAATCCCAGCTTCACCAACTATCCATCTGCCTGGCTCGATTATTACAATTGGTCTTTTTAGATCGTATTCTTTGCACTTTGTTTCAAGCTCTTCCATTATCGCATCTGTAAAATATCCGAGAGGTTTTTTATCATCTTTATCAGTGTAGTTAATTCCATAACCTCCGCCTGTATTTAATTCTTCAGTAACAAAATTGTACTTGTCTTTCAATCTTCTCATTAAATCAGTCATTATATCTACAGCTTTAAGATGGCTACCGTTGTCAAACAGCTGAGACCCTATGTGAAAATGAAATCCTGAAAGATGGACATTGTCTTTTCCCAATGCCTTTTCAACTGCATTGTTAATTGTGTTATCAGAAAGGGGAATGCCAAATTTTGAATCAACCTGTGCGGTCTGCATGTACTTATGTGTATCAGACTTTACCCCTGGGCTTATTCTAAAAAGGACTTTAACCTTCTTGTTGTATTTTTCTGCTATTTCATCAATTAAATCTATTTCTTCAGTGTAATCAACAACTATTCTCCCAACATTATTACTTATGGCTAGCTCAAGCTCATCATAGGTCTTGTTGTTACCGTGAAACATGATTTTTTCAGCTGGAAAATCTACTGATAATGCAGTGTATAACTCGCCTCCGGAGACCACGTCCATCCCAAGGCCTTCTCTTTTTATTATCCTCGCCATTTCTTTAGTAAGGAATGCTTTGGAAGCATAAACAGCCACGGTATCTGGATACTTTTCTAAAAAACCATCCTTTATTTCAGTTAATCTCTCAACTATATAATCCTCTGACATAATGTACAGTGGTGTTCCATATTTCTTGGCCAGCTCGACAGTATCACAGCCGGCAAAAATGTAATTCGTCATTCAGTCACTTCCTTTCATAAGTATAGTATGATTAAAATGATAAAATTTTTACTACTTTTCGTAGACTAAGGAACCATCAATGTAGTTATATTCTACAACTATATTATCAATTATCTCCATAAAATCAAATGAAATACTTGCATCAAATTTCAAAGTGTTATTATCGACCCATTTCAAGTTACTACTCCAACTATAACGACCATCCGGATAAGTATTGTTATAGTCCTTATTGTCTTTAGCAATCTTTTCTATGGTTATCACCATTAGTTCAGGGCTAATCTCTCCACTTTCAAGATCAATAATATTTATTGAACTACTTATTCTACTGGAGGTTTGTACCGCTATTTTATCACCCAATGGCGATACTTGTATTTTCTCACTTCCATCTACATATGTTTGTCGCCCACTAAACGAATACAGTTTTGATAGTTTATCATGTTTAATTATCCAGAGTTCATTGTAACTTCCGTAGTCGGAATAATCATTAAACAACGTAAATATCCTTGTATTTTCATCAATGTTTATGATGTAAGGGTTGTCAAATTCTTTAGTCAGTACTGAAATTGCAAATTTTGCTCCATCTGCAATAGTATTATTTGTATTTTCCATGAAAGGCTCTATTTTACCTATGGCTCTTGCTTTTATTTCATCATCATTATAGTATTCAACAAGCCTGTTTATGCAGTAGTATTGACTGTATACATTGGTTGATTCCAATCCTTTAAACAGAACTTCCACTCCACAATCTGATATCAGGTTATCCACAGTTTCCATAATCTCATCATCTATAAATCTCCAATATATATCCAGTCCAGTATAACTTTGTGGTACTTCAATTAAGTTATCCCAAAACTTTTCTATTTCACCATCATAAATTTTTACTTCTTTTTTAGCAGCATCCCAGTCTACAATCTTATCGAATGTCTCAGATACTCCTCGAATGGGAACATATACCGTTCCGTTGAGATTAAGGGGTTCCACATTATTACCCAAAGCATCTTTAAATAGTAATTCTCTACCATTTAATAATACTTTTATCTTATTGCTATGTATTTCATTTTTTGTGTCCGTCACAGTTGCAAACACAGCACCTGCCATTATTACAATAGCCAAAGTAAATACAACGCCAATTAAAAATCTATTCCTTTGTTTAAGCATGTTAGCCATCTCCTTCCTTAATCTCATTCAAACAAGATTATTAAGTATCTTCGTCATCTTATCTCTATAATACAATATTGGATTATACAATTGCTGTATAATCCAATATTGTAATGGTATTGTAAACTGTTGGAAGCTCTAGCGTTTCTGATACATTATCAAACCCTCTATGGTGGCATTCAAATTTCGACTTGATTCTATATAGTATTTTTTATTATTTCTATTTAAATAAGTTTTAAGAAAATAAAATAAATTGTCAATGACAAATCGGGGGCGACATACGGTCAAAAACCGACATATTATACTTCTGGGTTTGTGCAAATTCCAATAAATAACAGGCTCCCATTAGATGAAGTTATACCATATATAAAAGGACGATTCAGAATCATTTCCGCATGATCCTCTGGCATAGCACTGCCCATATAATCGATTTGCGTAAACGCTGCAGCTTCGACGCCTTCCTCATTTATTGAAATTCTCGTCTCCTGCTGGATATCGCTGATATATGCCATATGCTCAGTTATACCAGTAAAATCTGCATCTGGCTCAAATGCAAGTTTTACACCCAGGTCCTTAAGTTTCTCTTTAAGCTCAAATTTTGAATCAAAGCTAAATTTAGGTATCTTCCAAACTACTTTACCAAAGAAATCTTTTCCACTTTCAAATATCTCTTTTATCTGCTCTGGCGATGATACTAATTCGTTAGGCAATATACCATCATCCGGCAAAATAAACACCATTTGTCCACCGTTCTTTAATCCTAAACTTGACCTGATAAAATTATCCCCTTTGGAAAAACTGGCAGATCCTAATGTTTGATTCATAAAATCTGATTTAACTTCCTCACCATTCGATAAATAAAACACATTTTCAACAGTATTATTTGTGTTGAATCGATTAATCCATTGATCATAAAAATAAACTGTATTAATTATAGATAATATCTGTTCTGGATTAGTCTCTATTTCCGGCTTTAATAACCCATTAGTATTTTCAGCTATCCAATTGCCCATATCCTTTCCAGTTTTTTTGTCAGAAAAATCTACATTATGAGTACTAGCGTAAAAATTCTTAGATGCGTTCTCAATAAAAGTTTCTTTAAATTCAACAGGCTTTCCATTAATTTCATTCCCCAACCAAATAGAATTTGCAATTCTTAGCTTTCCTATTTCGTTGTCTTTATAAAGAACCCTATATAAATTTCCACTTTGTTCAGATAGAAATTGCCTGTCCTTTATGCCTAATAAATCCAGCATTTCCTTTTCAGTTTCAGCTCTGGCTCCAGTTGTAGCAATGCCTAAAGAGTAATACAATGACAAAGGCGAATAATTGACATTCTCTTTGGCTTCTGAAAGTATTAATGAGCCAGTCTTATATGCAAAGTCATTCACTATTTCAACCAAATTATCATCCAATGGATTTTCATCCATTATCTTTCTCCTGCTGTCATAATCATCGAAAGCATATGCTTTTGGATATATAACTTCTGTAATCGGCTTAATAAGCTCATTATCGTTACTTCCTCTAATCAGATGCCCAATGCTTACCAATACAACCAAACTGGCAACCAAAGTTAATATGCTTTTTATTCTATATCCCGTCTTTCTATCTAGTTTAGCCTCTTCAATTAATTCGTCATCTATATTTGTAATAGCATCAAACATCTCTCTTTTCTTCACAATTCTACCTCCTCTTTCTCCAGCACATCCTTAAGATCGGATCTTAAACGATACATTCGACTGGCTAATTTATTTGGAGTTGTGTCTGTTGAATCTGCCAGTTCCTGTATAGAATATCCATACCAGTATCTTCTGACAAATAATATCCTATCTTCTCTAGGCAACGTGTGTAACCAGCTGTTTATTGTCTCAGTCAAAGTATTGCTTTCTACTTCCATCCAGACTGTGTTTGAAGATGGGATGCATTCTTCAAGCTCAGATAACAACATATCTCCACCACTGTATCTTTTTTTTGCTTTATTTTTATTATAATAATCAATAGACAAATTTCGTACTATCCTGCCCAAATATGCAATAAATGATCTCGGTCTTTCAGGGGGAATTGAATTCCACACTCTGACATATGTATCGTTTACACACTCCTGGCTATCTTCATGATTTGACAATATATTGTACGAAATTTTATATAAGAGCTTTTCATATTTTATATTTGTCTCTCTTATAGCTATTTCATCTCTTTCCCAATAAAGTTCTATTATCTCAATATCATCCATATTATCCTCCTTTCAATTAATAAATTAACCCTCATTAATATAGACGAGTTTTATATGCAAATATTCTATGCTTCTTATGATTTAATAATACCATCTCTGAGACTAGCTTGTCTTAAACTTGTTTTTACAAATAATAAACATCCACAGTTAAACTGTGGATGTTTATTATAATTTTATTTATCTTGGTTATTATTTAACTGTCACAGATAACGCTGCTGCAGGACCTGTTCCTCCTATTGCGCCAGCATTAATAGCTGTAAATACTACAAATTCATCTTCAGCTGTCATAACATATCCTGCTGCTGTAGCATTCGCTATCAAACCTGCACTATTAGCTATCTCTTGTGCAACTAGTTCAGGGCTCATTCCATTTAATACAGCTACGTTGACGTTTCCGCCTACGCCTATTACAGTTATATTTCCTGATTTATCTGCTCCAGATGTAATCTTAACTTCATAAATAACCTTTTCAGCATTTACTGCTGGTTCAGCTTCCACTGTTGCAACACCGCCTGCCAGTGGCGTATTTGCTACTGGAGCTGCAAGAGCAGAGCTTCCTCCTGAAGCAACAACAAGCGCACTTGCACCTGAATGTGCATTTATTGCAGCTACAACTTCAGCTCTGGTAGTCTTTGCATTGCCCAGTGCATTTGTAGCCAGACCCACCTGAATTTCCTTACCGCTTAAATCTACTATTAAGTTCTTATCTGCTCCTGTTTGTTGTGTTACAGTAATAGATATTTCACTACCATCAGTCAGAGTATTAGCAGCTGTCAGTACTATATCTGTGTCAACAGTTACAGTTCCTTTTACTCCAGTTACTGCTGCAACTGCCGCTACAGCATCTACGCCATCTTGTGTTGTTACTCCTTCTGCGGCTCTTACCCCTAAATCAGTAACGGGAACTATAGCATCAATTCTTACTTGGAGAGCTACTCTGTCCGGTCCTGCAGGAAGTGCATCCACAAGAGCCTGAGCTGCAGCGATGTCAGTATCATACATTGTCGTTTCTGCAACTACAACTGCTTCTTCTGCAATGTCTACTGCAGTTAATGGAACTTTTAATTCTAACTCGGCAACTGCTGCATCTAATGCAACTTTCGCTGCATCAATCTGAGATTGTCCAGCTGACTCATTTACCAAAACAGCTTTTGCTGCAGGTATTTCTGTTGCTAAATCTGCTGCTGCCCAGCTGGCTGTTGTGAAGTCATCTTTATCAAGTGATTCTGCGTTACCTATAGCTTGTGCCAAAGCTCCACGCGCAGCTACAACATTTACAACGTCTGAAGGAAGCCAATTTGGATTAGAACCATCAGCCATCACTTCTAAAATTGCTTGTAAGTTTTCTAAGTTTACTGACGTAACACCATTTATTCCTGCATCTGTAAATGTTGAAGCATCAATACCTGTCCAGTCTCCAGACTCTGCTGCCTCATTTATCATATGCAGTTCATTAAATAAAAATAATCCATCATTTTTCTTAACTTCTAGTGCGTTGAAAGTCAGTCGCGCAACTAGGGCTCTGGAGGCTGGTAAACTCAAGTTTCCACCAATGCCTTCAAGTAAATTCTTTTGTTCTGCAACTAACATATGCCCTGTTGGATAACCACCATTACTTTCAGCCAGCGATTCATACCCCAGTGCTCTGACAACTAGTGTTACAGCCTCCTGATAGCTAATGTTAGCTTCTGGATCAAATGTATTTACACCATTTATCAGTCCTCTTCCTTTTATAAGACCCGCTTGTGTAGCAGCTTTTATAAATTTTGCTGCCCAGTGGGCTTCAGGCACATCACCAAATCCTGTTGCTCCTGGTATCATAGTAAGCTGTGTTGCTTTATAGACTATTGTGGCATATTCAGCCCGCGTTATAGGCTCGTTTGGTCTGAATGTACCATCAGGATATCCGGTTAATACACCTAAGCCTACTAATCTCTCTACTGCTGGTTCTATTGGTGTTCCAGCAATGTCTGGCATTGCTGCAAAAGACATTCCCATAGTACCAATTACCATTACCAATGCTAAGATTACTGAAAATAATTTTTTGTTATAATTTCTATTCACTTTACCAACCTCCTTTCAAAAAGTTTTACCCACCACCTCTTCCATTAATCAATTAATCTGTTATGCCTTGATATTGTAATATATTGCAAACTCATTGCTGTATCAATTAATAAAATATGCGCAACTTATATTTATAGTTTCCCAATGAAAAAAGCATTGAATGATTTCTATACATTCAATGCTTCAAAATGGCTTGTATTCATATTCTTAGCTCAATACATTTACCTTCCATCCCGCAGATTCCAGAGTCATTCTTTCACTATAAGATAGGCTGAATAATTCGCGACATCGTATCTGCTCTCATTTCCTCCCAGTATCATCTGGCATTTAATATGTCAACATCTGAAAGCTTAAACACTAAATTTGTTCTTGCATCGTATCTAAGAGATCCTTGTCAAATTTTGAAATTAATATTAAAAATCCCCAAAGTAATACTTGGATTACTATTGAAATCACAAAAGAACTTCCAATAAGCATCCCAATAAACATCGGTATAGTATTGCTTATTGCATGGGTAAACATATTAAACAATATGTTTTTTGTTTTCAAGTAATAATAAGTGTGCACAGTTGCCATTGCTATTGTCCCAGCAATGAAACCAGCGTAGGACAAAATGATTTGAAAAAATGGTAACCCTTGTGCATAGAACAGATACAATACAATTGGTGCATGCCATAATGCCCAAATAATACCTATATTTGCACTTGCTTCCCAAGGTGTTTTTTTCTTTAACATAACTGGAAGCAGATAACCTCTCCAGCCAATTTCTTCTGTCCCAGCAGTGATAAACTGATAAATAAAAAATAAAAGCAGGAATCCTAGCAATGACCACTTAACAGAGATATTCAAAGCAAAACCTCTTGAAATTAACAAAGGTATAGTAGGGATAATGGTTATTATTAAAAACAAAGCGATTACATGAATACTATATTTTAATTGTGTTTGAATTCTAAATTTGTTTCTAAAGTACTCTTTGGTTTCTGGATCCAAGATAGTTATAAAAATTGCTGCTAGCATAGGTCCATATCCAGCTATTAAATTAATTATTGCAATAGTAAGCAGTTTGCTGTCTAAAGTATTATTTAGGATTGCAGCTAATAAATCTGCATTTTCAAGCATTTTGACGTTTCCTTTGACAGCTATAAAAATACTAATCGCCCAAAAAATGTAAGACCAAATGAACGCAATCCCAATAAAAGTTCTCTCTAAATTCCCTTTAATATCCATTCTCTACTCCTTCTCACACTATTATAGTCAGTTTGTAAACCTTATCTATTGAACCATTATACTATAATACCATCCACGGTGAAATTAATATATAGATTTAAAATACTATTCGTTTGTAACACACTAGAACTTTCTCTCAAAGTTATGGGTATATCTAATAAGATAATGAATAGTTTAGAAAATAATTTAAGGAGGAGATTAAATGTCAGACAAGCTCATGGTAATTTGGATTAGTAGAGATGTTGAGACAGCCCTTAATATGGGTTTTATGTATGCTAAAAACTCACTTATACGAGGTTGGTGGGACGAGGTAGAACTAGTTATCTGGGGACCTTCAGCAGAAGTTACTGTAGAAAATGAATTAATCCAGAAGGAGCTGAAGGCTATGGCAGAAGCAGGAGTTAAATTAAAAGCCTGTATTGCCTGTGCCAATAATTACGGAGTGGCTGACAAGCTATCTGTCCTTGGAATAGAAGTAATTTCTATGGGGCCTCCTTTGACTGAAGAATTGAAAAAAGGTACTAAAGTAATTACCGTGTAGATTTAATAAATTTGTAGTATAACCGGACTGTTAGCTCTATATTTATAGCAATAGTCCGGTTATGTTACGCAAAGTAACTATTGATGGATTATATCATGGTATTCTTCGTTCTTCTCCATCTGCGCTTTAGCATATGGGCATAATGGAATTATCTTTTTATCTTCTTTCCTTGCCCAGTCAACAAGCTCTTTTAATAGAATCTTTCCAACGCCCTTACCTTTTAGCTCTTCTGATACATTTGTATGCTCAATTATAATAAGGCTTTCGCCAGAAAGTACAAATGTCATTTCTGCTAATGAATTTTCTTCAGAATCTCCTACATAAAAGCTTCTGGTTCCTTTCTTAACTTCTAACATATTTACACCCCCAAAATTGCATGTTCTATTTTTCTTAATATATCCATCTTCAACTTTTGTAAACTTGTAAATATTATTGTGCACAAAAAACAGTTCTACTAAAATCTCCATCAGAACTGTTTTGGTCAGATATTTTTTTAGAAATGGTGCTTACATCAAAGCTACTTATCTATCTCTATGTTATACTTCTTGATTCTGTTTTGTGTAATCGTCGAACAGTGTGTTTATCTTGTCTAATGTTTTGTATGAAATGTCTGGAAGTTGTCCGCCAAAAAGTTGCTCGCACTCGCCGAATGCTTGCAGGATCTTTCCTTTTAACATTTCAAGTTTGTCTGCATCGTTACCTGAAAGTGCTATTGCAAAATCAAAAATACGCTGAGCCGTCTGGTCGACACCCCAATAGTCGTTTTCACCCACTGCACCGGTGGCTTCGACATTGCCTAACTGTGCATTTAATCTTAGGATTTCATCCGACGCCGCTTGAGGGACACCAACTTTGGTTAAATCAAGATCGCTGAGGTAAATAGGCTTTCCATCATGATAGTCAACCTGGTTCTTAAGCATACTGATTAACATCTTCTTAAATGCAGAAGCAGTCTGTTCTGATTGTCCGATGGCATTGCTTAAAGTCTTCATATCAGACTCTGAACGAAGTTTTCCTCTGTTTTTTTGAGTTGGCTTATAGGTATTTGCAACCGTTGACGTTGATTTTACAAAACGATCAGTCTGTGTTTGTTTTTTAGCCTTAGTTTGTTCTTTAGTTGAATGTGACAATTTATCTGTTTGTCCATAAGTCCTCGCATTAGATGAAGTTATTTTATTCATTAGTAATTCACTCCTTCTCTTTTTCAATAGATAACTTACAAATTAGCTACTACATAAATTTAGTATATATATCGGCGAATTTTAAAAATGATTGAGTCCCTACTTGCGGACTGTCGAAGACAGCCCCTACAAATATAACATAAGGTAACAGTCGCCTTGTGATATAATATGATTATAACAGTTCAACGGTTGTTTGGTACGATGAAATCTAAAGTTAGCCCATTTGTAGTTGCAGTGTCTATAATTGGCAAGTGATTTTGCAAAGGAGAGAGGTTATGAAGAAAATTTTATTTTATGGTATGACGGATCAAAAGATGTGTTTCCAACATATTCTCATGAATGCACTAGATTTAAGTGCCTCAGGAATTGAATCAAAAATAATATTTGAAGGTAGTTCTGTAAAATTAGTCTCTGTATTTGAAGAGGAAAACAATCCCCTCTACAAGAAGGCAAAAGATGCGGGCCTTATAGCAGGAATTTGCCTGGCATGTTCAAAAATTATGGAAGTATATGATGCAAATTTGAAATCTGGTCTTCCAATGTTAGATGATATGAATGGACATGCTGGAATGAAGAAATACATAGAAGAAGGATATGAAGTAATTAGTATGTAATAACCCAAGGGGCCAGACCGAGACCAGTGAAAAAGTCCATAAGATTTCCCCATGCGAGCATTTAATATATTTAAATTAGCAATATAAAAAGTAGTTAAAACGTTGGAATATCAATATTAAATGTAAAAATCCTCCTCATTTATGGTATAATGTAAGTGCGAACAAAATTAACCAAAAGAGGAGGATTTTTATGCTTCAACCTAAGCTGAAACAATTGTCATTTCATTATTCATTATACACTAAAATACCTGAAAATCATATACTCAAAAGGATTAATTCTGTAGTTGATTTCTCATTTATCAACGAATTACTTAAAGATAAATACTGTATCAACTTTGGTAGACCTGCTAAAGAGCCTGAGCTCATGTGTAAATTACTCTTTTTGCAACATCTATACAATCTGTCTGATGAAAGAGTTATTGAAGAAGCCCAATTAAATCTAGCTTATCTCTACTTCTTAGGACTAAATCCCGAAGATACCTTGCCAGATAAAAGCCTCTTATCTAAATTTAGAACCCAGCGATTAGAAGAAACAACATTAGACAGCATAATAACAGAAATTGTCAGGCAATGTGTTGAACAAGGAATTATTGAATCCACAAGCCTAAGCATAGATGCTACACATATAGAAGCAAACACAAATAGATTAACATCCGAAAGATTGATGGATCATCTTGCAAGAAAAATAATCAAAGTATATGAACAAGAAACTGGGGAAACCATTGTAGATATCCCTGATACACCAGAATATAGAGAACTTGAAGATTACAAAAAAGCAAAAGAAATCATGAAAAATCACCTAGAAATA